>JAOUCZ010000387.1 GCA_029859505.1 Lysobacterales bacterium
CGTGAAAACACCGTTTGGCTGGAAGGCGATATTAACGCGTAATTAGACGTAGCCTGTGCGACCAGCGATGCATCGAAGAAAAGGGTCCGGTTCTGATCAATTCATCCATTGCCACACTTTGAGAAACCTCACCTCTTTCATACTTCGAAAAGGTGTTCCGACCCGCTTTATTTCAACCAATCCAACACCACACGCGCCAGCGCTTCGCCGCAATCCTCCTGAATAAAATGCCCGCCACCTTGCAGGGTGGTATGCGGTTGACCCTGGCAGCCGGGTACCAGTTTTTGAATAATGGGCGCGGCAGCACCAGTGATGGGGTCGCTGTCGCCAAACGCGCACAGCCAGGGCTTTTCAAACTCCATTAGTACTTTCCATGCATCGCGATTGGCCTGGCTTTCAGGGTTGTCGGGCGTGGTGGGCACCAACAACGGAAACTGCCGGGCCCCTTCCTTGTATGATTCATCCGGAAAGGGCGCGTCATAGGCCGCGACCACCTCATCGGGCAGCTCCGTCACCGTGCCGCCATTAATAATCTTGCCGGTTGGAAACATCGGCACCTCTTGTGAGAAGCTCTGCCATTTCTTGAAGGCCTCCCCCGGATCGTGATCACCGGTTGGCAGCATGGTATTGGAGGTCACCACCCGCGCGAAGCGATGCGGCTCGGCGGCCACCAGCCGCAAGCCAATCAGGCCGCCCCAATCCTGGCAAATCAAAATGATGTTATTCAAATCCATGGCCCGCAACCAGTCCTGCATCCAGGCCACATGGCGGGCATAGGTGTAATCGGTGCGCGCGGAAGGCTTGTCTGATTTACCAAAACCGGGCAGGTCCGGGGCCACCACGCGGTAACCTGCGTCAACGAAAGGGCTGACCATTTTTCGATACAGGAAACTCCACGATGGCTCGCCGTGCAACATCAAAACCGGCTGTGAAGCAGCCTCTCCCTCGTCGATATAATGCATCCTGATACTGACATCTGCCTGCCGGTCATTGATATCCAGGTAGTGCGGTTTGAAGGGGTAATCTGCCAGGTTCTGGAAATGGCTATCCGGTGTGCGGAGTAGTTTCATGGGCTCGATTCCGTATGTTCCGTAGAATGATTCACTATACCCATAATTTTGAAGTCAGGGTATGGTGACAGAACAGGCAGCCCCATGATTTCAGCACCCCGGTTCATGAAATGAAGATGCATATGCTGATGGTGTGTGAATGAGCTTGGCCATACAATATCGCTCTACTGCTGAGCATCAGGAATAACATGACAAAGAGTATTCTTTTCCGTCAAACCAAAATAATTGCCACCATTGGCCCGGCGAGTGATGATGTTTCGATCCTGACCCGGATGATAAGAAACGGCATGAACGTGGCGCGCCTCAACCTTTCCCACGGCAGCTTTGAAGAACATGCACAGCGCATAGGCCGAATTCGCGAAGCATCCAGGCTCGCCGACAGGCGGGTAGCCATTATGATCGATACGCGTGGCATTGAAATTAGAACCGGCGTGCTGAAGAACAGCTATGTTGATCTGAACCGGGGTATGAATTTCAGCCTGTGGACAGATGAAAGGACGGGTGACGAGACCGGTGTGTCAATTTCCTATGCAAAATTGCCCGAAGAAGTCTCTGTTGATGATGTGATACTGCTCGATGATGGCGCAATTGAACTACGTGTTGTTGCAATATCGGAGAATGAGATTTCCTGCCGTGTCATCCATGGAGGCATTCTTGGTGCAACCAAGGGTGTTAACTTACCGGATACAGAGCTTTCCATGACTGCAGTGGGGCCCGAGAACCGCTCAGATTTAATTCGTGAAATTGAGTTTGCCGCAGCCAATGATGTGGATTATATCGCTGCCTCATTTGTGCAGTCGGGTGAAGACATCTGCCGAATGCGTGAAATCCTTGCAGACCTGGATATTGATACGCCAATCATTGCCAAAATTGAGAACCGCGCCGGTGTAGATAACATGCAGGAGATCATCGAGGCTGCCGATGGCATGATGGTGGCGCGTGGTGATCTCGGGGTTGAACTGCCCTTTGGTGAAGTTCCCGGCACTCAGAAAAGAATGATCCGCAATACGGTAATGGCAGGTAAACCCGTCATTACAGCCACGCAGATGTTGGCTTCCATGCAAAGCAATCCCCGCCCGACAAGGGCCGAGGCCAGTGATGTTGCCAATGCAGTTCTCGATGGAAGTTCAGCCATTATGCTGTCCGGTGAAACTGCAGCGGGTGAATATCCGGTTGAGGCAGTTAAAGCCATGCACTCCCTTGCATTAAGCGCTGAATCCAACCTTGAAGAGTTTGGTTATTTGCAGACAATTCCGTTCCACTCATCC
>JAOUCZ010000161.1 GCA_029859505.1 Lysobacterales bacterium
AATGGGCCGAAAGCTCGATCGCATCACCCTGGTGCTGGCGCTAATCGCCATTGGCATGATCGTGTTCGACCGGCTCATACCTGACCAGACCATGGCACCTTCCAATGAGTCACCGCTAGCTGCCACGCCGGTACAGGTCGAGAATCCAGTCCCAGAAACGGAAGCAACTGACGGCTTACAATCGCTCGCCGTGCTGCCTTTCGCCAACATGAGCACCGATCCTGAGAACGAGTATTTCGCTGACGGAATCTCCGAAGAGCTATTGAATGTACTGGTTGATATCGAGGAACTGCGCGTCCCCTCGCGTACCTCGAGCTTCGCATTCAAAGGTAAGAACCAGGATATCCGTGAAATCGCCAGGCAACTCGATGTTGATCATATCCTCGAAGGAAGCGTGCGCAAATCGGGTGACCGCGTACGTATCACGGCGCAACTGATAGATGTCAGCACCGACACGCAGCTGTGGTCCGAGACCTATGACCGCAAACTGGAAGATATTTTTGCCATACAGGAAGAAATCGCAGGTCACATTATCGAGGCGTTGAAGGTGTCATTGGCACTGGATATTCAGCAGGCCCCAACCACAGACATGGAAGCCTACAGCTTGTATCTACAAGGCCGCGAGTTATTCCGGCGGCGCTCGAACGAGGAGCATCTTCTCGAGGCGGATCGTGTTCTGCGTGAGGCAGTGGATAGAGACCCACAATTTGCAGCGGCCTGGGCGATGCTCGCAATGGTACAAGTCACGCTTCCAGGCTACCAAAAAGTAGCATTGACGGATTTCCTGGAACCAACCATTGAATTTGCAGAGCGTGCCCTGGAAATTGACCCTGGCCAGGCGGAAGCCAGGTTAGCGCTCGCAAATGTCATGTTTATCCAGGGAAGGCATCACGAGGCGCTTGAGACATTTGAAAGTATAACCGGGCAGCACCCCCGTCATTCCCAGGCCCGGCTGTGGTTGGCGATTGGCTTGTACAGGGTCGGGTTCCTGTCCCAGGCCTTTGAACAGGCTGCCATCGCGGTGAAACTGGACCCGGTCCACGGCACCATGCTCGACTGGTTAGCCCGAATCGCCCTGGCTGCCGGAAAACCGGAACTCGTGGTTGATTTGGCTAAACGGGCCATCAGTTTGGAACGCCAGCAGGGCCGTGTGCCGTTGGTACAATTTTTCATCGGTCAAGGTGACTTTTCAGATTTTGAACCCTTCATTTCAGGTAATCAGCAGAATTGGGAAGGGTTCCGTTGGGCATTTGACGTGCGTGATAACCCGGAGCTTCTAGGGGATGCCATGACCTGGGCCGATCAGTATGAAAGAGAAGGGGAAATGACGGCCTATTTTGTCCTGTTTTTCCTGATGACCGCGGCATCATCCGATGAATTTTATGATCACTTGAACCAGGTTCATATCGTGGACGAAACCATCGATGTCGTCGTCTGGATTCCAGCTGCCAGGCACCATCGTCAGGGCGATGCCATGAAAAACTGGGCACGAACCAGGGGCTACGAGGCATTGTGGCGTGAGCGTGGTTGGCCTGACCTGTGCCGCCCGCTTAGTGATAATGACTGGGCGTGTGATTAATGGCTCAGAGCCATGGAAAGCCGCTCACTTAATTACCAGCTTTTTAATGGCCAATTGATGGGGGATAACGGTGGCCAGGCAAGGTCAGCTTCTTCAATGAGTTTAGCGAAATTCGGGGTGGCCTCGAGATCGAATATGGCACCGCAAAGGCACGTATGAGTTGCCCTGATCAGTGAGAGATAACCGAAGGGTGTTGAGTCGATTTGGGCAGCAAGCTCGTTCGCACGTTCCCGCTGACCCGCCACAGCAAACATCCCCATGAGAGTGCTCGTTGTAGTGACTATAGGCTCATACTGATCGAGCAGTGTTTGCATCGAGCCTTCGTCTCCCTTTGCTGCCGCAACTCTAAGCAGCCAGAACACCCGACTTTTCTCATCGCGAAATTCCCGTTCAATGAGTGTTGTTGCTTCTTCAAAGCGGCCGGTGGCGAAAAGAGCTTCGACCATTTCCATGGTCATAATGCGGTGTCCTGTTGCCTCTAAACCGAGTCTCGAGGTCTCCAGGGCCGATTCAAAATCACCCAGCCACATACTGGCGGATGCCGAAACCATCCAACCTGAAAACGAGAGAGGGTCACACTCTATCTGCCGTTGACCCAGTTTAAGCACATCGGCTGCTTTACCGAACGCGTTCGTGGTCATTTCGGGCCAACTGGGCTGATAACAGCTGTTTAGCTCAACGATCTGGTCAAATCTTGATCCAAGTCCGCGCCAACGCCCTGTGACCAGGTCAAGATCAAAGGCATTCGCGCTACGGCGACCGTCGTCGGGCGCATATCGCATTGCCTTGGTCAGATCCGTCTCGAGGCTGGACAACGCCGCATTTTGCTCGCTCACTGATGGGCCACCCGCGACAAATTCCGCCATCAAAGTGTGTGTGAAGTAGTCCGCGTGATAGTGATAACTATCGGAGAATTCCGGAGCCAATTTCATGACCTGTTCAAACCACTCATTTGCGGCCAGCATCATTTCGGCAGAAGTATCCGCACCATGCGCGTCAAGAAATAACGCAACACCCTTTTGAAAAGCAACATAGGCCTCAGGGTTCTGCAGACCAACCGAGCGCATTTTTTCCAGTTGCTCGTCATCAAGCACAACATCTAGCGCCGTTGCTATCTTCTCTGCGATATCCGTCTGTACGCCAAAGACATCACTGGTGTCATGATCGTAGGTTTCGGACCACAGGTGAAAACCGTCTTCCGCACGGATCAGCTGCGCCGTTACTCGCAAGCGTTCACCCGAACGTCTCACCGAACCTTCGACGATATGCGCAACACCAAGCGCTGCAGCAATTTCGGGTATCGGATCGTCCTTACCCTTGAAGTGAAACGCCGATGTCCTTGCCGTTACCAGCAGTTCGGGCAAGCTTGTTAATGAATTGAGAATTTCTTCGGTTAGACCATCGGCAAAATATTCATCATCAGGCCCATTGCTCATCGCGACAAATGGCAGTACAGCGACAGATTTGTCTGTATCCCCAACCACAATTGCCGGGGCAGTGTCTTCCTGTATAAAGAATTTGTCGACCAGCAAGAACGCGACGGCGGCCACCAGCACGACCATGATCGTACGATTCAGCTTTTGGCCTGTTTGCCGTGTAATCGACTCATCACGAACAACTTCACGTTCAAGCTTGATGCCCTCGGGCGTAAGCTCGAAAGCCCAGGCGAGCAGAACGGCAATGGGGAAACCGACAGCGACAGCAAGCAGGAATATCTGCATGACCCAATCAGGTGCCGAGATACTCTCGAGAACGAGCTGCACGACCTGCAAAATAAGCCACCCTACTGCCAGATAGGCGATAGAAACGCGAAATACGTTGCGACGTTTCAGTTCCTCGAACAGTTTGCTCATATCAAGTCTCCCACCAAGCGGGCGGTGTGTTCCACCCCGGGGCCTTTGAGCAATGATTCCATCGCTGTCCGGAAATTGCCGGCGACCGGCGCACATTTGATGGCCTCATTCATGTGCGGGAGTATAGGACATACAAAGGCTTGATGGGTAGAAAGTGCAGAAGTATCGGGGTCAAAGTTAATTGTCAAAGTTAACCGCAGCCGACTCTGGCACTCTTAACCTGACCCCATTAATATTAAACAGGATGCCGCTTAGCTTGGCATTCCCCAAGAAGGGGCCGCTTTTTTCGCACATGACTCTGGCCCCAGGAATTTTCCAGCCTGTTCAAAAACTATTTTTGGCATTTACGTTAATTACCACTATGCTTAGCGGCACCAGCGGACCAAAAGAAGCCAGCCATTGTCTATCATTAAAGAACTGAAACGCCGTAATGTTTTTAAAGTAGGAATCGCCTATACGGTTGTCGCCTGGTTGGTTGCACAGGTTTTGCAACTGGTGTTCGAGAGTTTTGGAACACCCGTTTGGGCTATTAAAACTGTACTGGTGTTGTTGGCAACCGGCTTGCCGTTCGCTCTATTCTTTGCCTGGGCCTTCGAAATGACACCGGAGGGCCTCAAGCGCGAACAAGACGTGGACCGCTCGCAATCCATTGCCCCACAGACAGGCCGCAAGCTGGACCGCTGGATCATGGGCATCCTTGCGTTGGCGGTCGTTTTCCTTGTCTATGACCGTCTGGGACGCTCAACTGACCCCGCAGATATACAAGTGGCTACACAGACTGAAGAAACAACATTGCCAGCAAGCGTGCCCGCCAAGTCGATTGCGGTTCTGCCTTTTTCAAATCTTTCCAGCGATCCGGACACAGATAGTTTTGTGTCCGGTCTGCATGATGACCTGCTGACTCAATTGTCCAAGGTGCATGATTTGAAGGTAATCTCCCGCACCTCGGTGCTACGTTACGCTGCGACGATCCAGAGCATGAAAGAAATCGCCGCTGAGCTTGGGGTAGCGACAATCATGGAGGGTGGTATTCAGCGGGCCGGTGACCGGGTGCGGATAAATGTACAGCTTATCGACTCCAATACCGACGAACACCTGTGGGCTGAGACCTATGATCGCGTACTGACAACTGAAAATGTATTTGATATCCAGAGCGAGATTACACGCCAGATCACAGTGGCTCTGGAAGCCGCACTGACACCTGCCGAAGAAGCCCGGCTGGCCGAGCGACCAACCATCAGTATGCCGGCTTACGAGGCTTTTCTTAAAGCAAAACTGCTTGAGGAACGTTATCAGAGCCTTGGTGAGGCGGTGCTGGACGAGGCCATTGAAATGGCACGCCTGTCGGTTGAACTTGACCCCGACTTTTCTGAAGCATGGTCTGCGCTGGCACACGTGCTTCTGAGCCGTTTCTGGTACGAAGGCCGGGATCAGCAGGATGCCAATGCCGCCAGGGCAGCACTCGAACGTGCCAGGACCTTAAAACCTGATAGTCCCGATGTTGGGCTCATGCTCGGTCTTTATCATTATTGGGTAAATTATGAATATGCAGCAGCACTTTCTGAGCTTGACCAGGTTCTTCTGGTCGAGCCCGGGAACGAAAAAGCCTGGGCAGTAAGGGGCTGGGCTTTACGTCGGTCCGGACGCTGGGACGAGGCGCTCGACTCCATGCAAAGGGCTGCTATGCTAAACCCTAACTCAGTCGAAAATCTCAGTGAAGTTGCAGATACTCTGATGGTACTCGATCGTTTTGAAGACACGTCTGCCTGGCTGCAGAAAGTACATGCGAGGGTGCCGGACAGCAACACGATCGGGCAAGTCAGTGCCCAACTGATTCTTCTGACGACGGGTAATAGTGAGCCAACGCTGAAGGTGCTTCGAGACACGGTGTTACAAGAAACCCTAAACCCGACCGAGCAATTTTCATATGTAATGGCCGAAGCAAATTACGCCGACCCTCAAAAAGCACTGGATTACCTGGATCAATGGGCACCAGGCATAGTCGACGTGCAATATAAATTCTGGCCGGAGGCCCTGATACGCGCATTCATTCTGAATGTCATGGGGCGGACAGTTGAAGCCCAAAGCTCTGCCGCCGAGGCGCTACCAGTGATCGAGGCTGCCATGCGCTTTGAACCGAATCAGCCAGACATTAAAAAAGCACAAGCATTGGCCCTCGCCCTGTTGGGCCAAGGAGAAGCGGCGGAAAAAGCCGTCAGGCGCGTGCGGGAACTCTACCCCAGGTCACTCGACGATTGGGGCGGAGCCGATTATCTTTTTGAGGCCACCCGCATACTGGCGATTGCAGGGCGCGACCAGCTGGCTTTCGAATGGCTCGATGACTACCTTTCCGGCAACGGTGCAGTTTTCACACTTATTGCCATCAGGGAATTGCCCGCCTTTTCCAGGCTTGCCGGGGAGCCGGAATTTTCCGCCCTTATTGAAAAGTATGGCCTTGTGCCTGAGGATAAAAGTCTTCCGAAGTAATCTTCAAATTTGCAGTGGACAGAAAAGAACAGAAAAGGGCTGGGTACATTTTTTAAAAGGTAACCAGCCCCTTTTTTTACAGGGTGCCGGTCAGCGTGGCATTCCCGAAAATCCTGCCGCGGCGCGCAGTTCATTGCCATCCAGCACGTAGCCGTCGCTGACCACCGTGTGCACACGCCGTAGGGCGCCAAGATCGGTGCTGACATCGCCATTCACCAGAAGCAGATCAGCTTCTTTGCCCTTAACAATGGAACCGGTCCGGTCATCTATACCTACCAGTCGGGCCGGGTTGATGGTGGCCGTCTGTAGAGCCTGGGCCTTGCTCATACCTGCCTGCTCGTAGATTTCGATTTCGCGCACCAGCTCCAACCCCATGCCGTCCGTGCCAGCGACGATGGGCACCTCCGCATCATTGAGCTTGCCGATCAGCGCTACCATTTTTTCGTAACTCTTGACGAAGTCATCACGGGTTACATCTCCGAAAAGCGGATAACCACCGGTTTTCAGGCCACGCTCGAGTACCGCTGGCAGCGTTCCTGCATAGGGAACATAAGCCGGGGGTAGCTGCGGCTCATCGTTGAGGAAGAAGCCCTCAAAAATCATGATTGTTGGATCGACCCAGATACCACGTTTCTTTAGTTCAGCCACAAACTCGGTCATCACCGGTCCGTCAAGGTCGACATCCTTGGCATAGCGTGCCGGTCCTTCGAAACGCGCGGCCGTGTTGGATATATCCACTACTTCCTGGGGCAGGTCCTGCATGATGATAAAGTTGAGGTGTGTAACCTCGTCGTAGCCCGCAATTACGGCTTCCATCGGCCGCATGGTGGCGGGCACGTGGCCGAGAACATTCAGGCCAAGACGATGCGCTTCAGCCGCACCCGGCGCGATCCACTCGGGGTTCATGGAGGTATAGAACTTCACACCCCACAGGTCTGCCTCCGCTGCTGCTCTCACCGCTGCAACGGTCTCTTCCTCGCTGCTCACCAGCGACGCGCCCTGGGCTGACAAGGGGTGATCCTGGTCGATGATGATCGCACCAAAAACTTCCGGAGAGAGCAGATCGCCGGCGGCGCGTGCCTGCCTGGCCCAGACCAGTTTATCCAGGGCATTGCCAGGACTGCGAATGCTGGTCATGCCGGTGGCCACGTTGGCCAGCAGGTCATAGCCGTCACCGTAATGCTTATGGGAATCCCACAGGCCGGGCACCAATGTTTTGCCCTGGCCGTCCATTACCCGTCCGCCATCGGCGACTGTCAATGAGCCCGCCGGGCCGACTGCAGTTATTTTGCCGTCCTGTGTGGTGACGGCCTGGTTTTCAAGAAACAGCCCCGCATCTGCATCGAACAAGCGAACGTTATCAATCAGCAATGGGCGACGCGCGTCTTCGGTGAGAAAGCGCCTGGCCACGGATGTTGCCGCCTGTTGTGCCGCCTTTTCCTGCATCTCTTTCATGACTTTGAAATGTTCCTGGTAACCCTCGCGCATCAGTCCCATCCCGCGGATACTGGCCAGGTGTCGGCCTTTGTCATCCACCCAGACCGGGGTCGGCGCCGGTTGCAGCCCTTCGATGAAAATCAGCCGCGCTTCCAGATCACCGTCATCATCCTCGATAGCCAGTGTGCCGCCATCGCGCAAACGGGCGGTACCGGTGGGCAACAGCTGTACCTCACCTTTATCAAGCATGTGCTCAACCAGCAGGCCAAACATGGCGTCCGGTCCGCCCTTCGTCAGGTAAAACCCGCCGTCCGGAGGTGCGGTGCCGGTGTCCGCGCCTGAATCCCAGCGGATGCCGTTTTCATCGGAAACCATTTCTTCTGCCGCATCGCCCCTTGGGGTAACACCGCGAATCTGGATACGCAGCGGTTTGCCGTCGTAGCCCAACACCACCAGTGCATCAGTTTCGGTGATCCAGCCGCGCAGGCTTTGTGATTTGCGAAAGGCAATCGCACCTGCCTCGGTCTCCCAGC
>JAOUCZ010000162.1 GCA_029859505.1 Lysobacterales bacterium
CAATTCAGACTTGCGTTTAATAACTATCGGACCGACTATGACTTTGAAGCCTATCGTGATATTCATGGCTACAATTTCGAATCAGCGACCAAGGATTTTATCGATGCCAGGTTATACCTGGATTACAATTTCTAGGTGCGTGATAGCCCGTGACTGCGGCTGTCCGGCAAATTAGAATAGCGCCCAAGAATAACACCCCACGGAGTTACCATGGCCACACTGAATCCCACCGATTTATTCGATGTCCGCAGCCTTCTGACCGAAGAAGAGCAAATGATCCAGGACACCGTTGCCCGTTTTGTTAATGAACGGGCGCTGCCATTGATGGCTGATGCCTTTGACAAGGCTGTATTTCCCATGGAATTGGTACCTGAAATGGCTGAGCTGGGTCTGCTGGGATCAAGCCTGGAAGGGTATGGCTGTGCCGGACTCAATGGTGTGTCGTACGGGCTGATCTGCCAGGAACTTGAGCGCGCTGATTCCGGTTTACGTAGCTTTGCCTCGGTTCAATCCAGTCTGTGTATGTACCCGATTCATGCCTACGGATCTGAAGAACAGAAACAGCGATGGCTGCCGGATATGGCGGCAGGCAAGCTTATTGGTTGTTTTGGCCTGACCGAGGCGCATGGTGGCTCTGATCCCGCCAGTATGAAAACAAATGCCAGGCGTGATGGTGATGACTGGATACTAAATGGCTCAAAGATGTGGATTACCAATGGCAACATCGCTGATCTTGCTATTGTCTGGGCAAACACCGAAGACGGCATAATGGGTTTTGTGCTGGAAAAAGGGATGGCCGGTTTTGAGGCGCAGGAGATTCACGGTAAAATGTCACTGCGGGCATCGGTGACGTCCGCCTTGTTTTTTGACAATGTTCGTGTGCCGGAAGCCAATCGCTTACCCAATGTTGTCGGTCTTAAAGGACCTTTGGGTTGCCTGACACAAGCACGTTACGGTATCACCTGGGGTCCCATTGGCGCTGCAATAGCCTGCCTTACCGAGGTGGTGGAATATACCGCCGACCGTAAACTGTTTGGCCGGCCGCTTGCGGCCAACCAGGCCATACAGATCCGTCTTGCCGATATGGCACGAAGAATTACTACCGCTCAGCTGTTATCGCTGCAACTTGGCCGTCTCAAGGACGCTGGCACGATGGAGCCTACACAGGTCAGCCTGGCGAAGTGGAACAATGTACGAATGGCATTGGATATTGCACGGGATTGCCGCGATATTCTGGGTGGTGCCGGGATCACTGTAGAGCACGCTGCAATACGGCATATGCTGAACCTTGAAAGTGTGATTACCTACGAGGGCACCGAAACCGTCCACCAACTGGTTATTGGCAGAGAATTAACCGGCATCAACGCATTTTAGCCCAAACACGAACCCGGATACTGACAACGTCATCCCCGCGAAAGCGGGGACCTGCGGAATGAAGTACGGTACTAACTCGAGATGATCCCTGCTTTTTCGGTGAGGAGCAAAAGCCCGGGCAGGCGATAACATCACCCTTAATTCATGGCTGCTCTCTATTGACTGATAATCAAGGGTTCCGGCTCCAGTTCGATACCAAACCGGTCCCGTACTGACGCCTGGATGGCGTTGGCAAGTACAAGTATTTCCTGTCCTGTTGCATTGCCCTTGTTAATCAGTACAAGCGCATGTTGTTCCGAAACCTCAACCCTACCCATCGAGCGGCCTTTCCAGCCACATTGTTCAATTAACCAGCCTGCACTTAGTTTGGCCTCGTTGTCTGAAGGATATACGGGCAAGCCGGGGAACTCCCTGGCCAATAAGTCCGCCTTTGTCAGGCTGACCATGGGGTTTTTGAAAAAACTACCCGCGTTGCCGGAGATTTTTGGGTCGGGAAGTTTGCGCTGCCGGATGCGAGTCACTGCATCGCTTAACTGCCTGGCAGTGGGTGAATCAATACCCATCGTTGAAAGCTCTTCGCTCAAACCCCTGTAAGTAAGTATTGGTTTGAACTCCCGCTGCAGACATAAACGAACACCTGTGATCAGGTACTTGCCGGCATCAGCCGATTTGAAGCGGCTATTTCGATAAGTAAAGTGACACTCCTGTTGTTTAAATTCACGGGGTGTGCCGCTTTTCAGATCGAGTGTAAGAACGGAATCGAGTACATCTGCCAGTTCTACACCATAAGCACCGATGTTCTGCATGGGAGCGGCACCAACCAGGCCAGGAATCAGTGACAGGTTTTCTATGCCCGACAGGCCATGGTCAAGGCACCATAACACCAGTTGGTGCCAATTTTCCCCGGCATTGACTTCCAGCACGACCCCCGCGCTCGTATCTTTAATAATTCTTTTACCGGTTACCCGGTTCAGTATGACCGTACCTTCAATATCATCCGCAAACACGATATTACTGCCACCGCCAAGGATAAGGTCGCTTGCGGCATCAAAAGTGTGTTCCGAAATGAGTGTCTGTAAATCCTCTTCGGATTCCAGTTCCAGTAAATGGCCGGCACGGGCCTCGACCGAAAAGCTGTTGAGGTGTTTGAGTGAAGCGTTAGATATCCGCTTCATTCGGACCTATATGCCTTGATAGCTTTCAGGCTGTCTGCAACCAGATCCGGACCCTTGTATACAAAACCTGTGTAAAACTGCACGAGATCAGCGCCGAGCTCAATTTTCTCAGCGGCATCTGCGCCTTTGGTGATTCCACCTGTGCCGATCAGTGCGATTTCAGGCGGCAGGTGGGCACGAAACTCCGCCAACACATGGTTGGCCTTGTCCTTTACGGGCGCCCCGCTGAGACCGCCTTGTTCGTTCGCATGGCGCATACCCTTAACACCATCGCGGGAAATCGTCGTGTTGGTTGCAATCAAGCCGTCAAATTCATTCTCGATAACGGCCTGCGCCATGCCGGGAACCTGTTCATCTTCAAGGTCGGGTGCAACCTTGATCACCAGTGGCACGCGTTTTTGATGCTCATCGGCCAACTCCAGTCGCCTGCTGTTTAATGCTGCCAGCAAACTGTCAAATTGTTCGGCATCCTGTAAATCCCGTAAACCGCGTGTGTTTGGTGAGGATATATTGATCGTGATGTAGTCTGCATGTGGATACACTTTTTCCAGGCAAACCAGGTAATCATCAGCAGCCTTGTCATTGGGTGTATCAAAATTCTTGCCGATATTGATACCAAGTATGCCGCTAAAACGTTGTTTTTTAACCTGCTGAACCAGGTAGTCCACTCCCTTGTTGTTGAAGCCAAGCCGGTTGATCATGGCGTTGGCTTTCTCCAGGCGGAATATCCGGGGTTTGGGGTTGCCCGGTTGCGGACGCGGAGTGATTGTGCCGATTTCGATGAATCCAAAACCGAGACTGCCGAGCGCATCGATATAGTCGCCGTTTTTATCCATACCCGCAGCCATACCCACCGGGTTTGGAAACTGCAAACCCATTACCGTTACTGGCAGGCTTCGGGTTTTGCAAAGCAGATGGGTGGCACCTACGCCGTAACCCAGGCGCAGGCCCTCCAGTGCGAGCCCGTGTGCAGTCTCCGGATCTGCAATAAACAGGGCTCTTCGTATCAATGAATACATGATCTGACTACTGCTGCTCCGGTCTACAGATCAAACTTGATACCTTGCGCCAGTGGCAGATCGGTACCCCAGTTAATGGTATTGGTCTGTCGGCGCATATAGAACTTCCAGGAGTCAGAGCCGGATTCACGACCACCGCCAGTTTCTTTCTCACCACCGAAGGCGCCGCCAATCTCGGCACCGGAAGTACCTATATTGACATTGGCGATACCACAGTCTGAACCCGCCGCCGACAGGAACCGTTCGGCATTGCGGACATTCATAGTGAATATTGCAGACGAAAGCCCCTGGGGCACGCCATTGTGAATCTCGAGGGCTTCATCAAGGTCACTGAACGGAATGACATAAAGAATCGGGGCAAATGTTTCATCCTGTACGATCTGCCATTCGTTTTTGGCAAGAATAATTGTCGGTTCAACAAAGCTGCCAGGACGGTCCAGGCGCTTGCCACCTGAGAGCACCTTTCCTCCCTCTTTCACAGCGGCAGCTACAGCGGCTTCAAAATAACCAACTGCAGATTCATCAGTCAGTGGGCCCATGAGCGTAGCAGGGTCAAGCGGGTCACCAATTGTCACCTGTTTGTAAGCATTGACCAGGGCATCGGTAACTCGATCCATGATGGATTCATGGACAATTAATCGACGGGTAGATGTGCAACGTTGACCGGCAGTACCAACAGCACCGAAAACAATACCCGGGATACACATTCCAAGATCAGCCGTTTCATCCATGATGATGGCATTGTTGCCACCCAGCTCCAGCAGGCTGCGGCCCATGCGTGCGGCGACTTTCTGACCCACCTGGCGACCTATATTGGTGGAACCTGTAAACGATATCAGGTCGACACGCTTGTCATTGACAAAACGTTCGGCCAAATCATGACCGTCTTCCATAAAGCAATGGAAGATCGATGGATAGCCACCTTCTTCCAGTGCCGCGTTACAGATGTTCTGTACTGCTACACAGCACAACAGGCCGCTGTGTGCTGGCTTCCAGATGGTTGTGTCACCACAGATGGCTGCAATAAAAGCGTTCCATGCCCAAACCGCAACAGGGAAGTTAAAGGCGGAGATTACACCAACCACACCAAGGGGGTGCCACTGTTCGTACATTCGGTGTAAGGGGCGTTCTGAATGCATGGTGTTGCCATACAACATACGCGATTGGCCAACTGCGAAATCACCGATATCGATCATTTCCTGGACTTCTCCATCGCCTTCAGCTTTGATCTTGCCCATCTCCAGGCTGACCAGGCTGCCCAGTGCATCCTTGTTTTTGCGCAGTGCTTCTGTGCACAGGCGAATGGCATTGCCGCGTTCAGGCGCAGGTACCTGGCGCCATTCTTTGAATACTTCTCTCGAGTGATTCACCAGTTTCTCATAATCATCTGAGGATGCCCCGTATACGCGGGCGATAACTTCACCAGTTGATGGATTAACCGATTCTTTAATACCAGCATCTGTTGTGCCTGACCACTGGCCGTTGCCAAGATAGGCACCGGGATTCATGTCTTTTATACCCAGGGATTTGAGGAATTCCATATTGATTTCTGCCTTTTTAAGTTTTGAACCGGTGATTGCCAAAAGGTCTTCACCCGCTCATGAATTAATCATATTTGAACCCACTATTATCGCATTGCACGGACTGTGATGCATATAGCAGATTGTCTGGCACTGAACCGGGGCGCATACAAAACACCATTTTTTTTCCATGATCGGGAACCACTGCCTGATGAGCGGGTCATATCGTGCAACGTCAAGGTAAATCAGGATTGAATTAATTCATGCTAAGCTCAACGTTAGAGGGAAAGGGCGTATGACAGCGCTCCAGGCGGTTAGAATAATCGAACCGGGTAAACCAACCGGGGTCCCATCACCGGTAATGCCGATCTGTACAGGACCGGTACAAACACGTGGAGTGCAGGGCGGAGTGAGCGAAGCCAACGTTGATCAATTGCTGGTAGAGCGGGTGCAGAAGGGCGATAAACGCGCCTTTGACCTGTTGATTCAGAAATATCAGCATCGAATTGTTAGCCTGGTGTCGCGGTATGTGTCCGATCCTTCAGAGGCTCAGGATGTCGCTCAAGAGGCGTTTATCAAGGCCTACCGGGCAATCAAAAGATTTAGAGGCGACAGCGCTTTTTATACCTGGTTGTATCGAATCGCAATCAATACTGCGAAAAACTGGATTGTTGCGAAAAACCGCCGTCCGCCAAACAGTGATATTGATGCGGTTGATGCTGAACAATACGGTATAAGCGACCGGTTGAAAGAGACCAGTACGCCTGAAAATGAACTATTGCGTGAAGAAATCGAGCAAACGGTGTTTGCTACCATCGCCAGTCTTCCAGAAGATTTACGCACTGCCATCATGCTCCGCGAGATGGATGGTATGAGCTATGAGGAAATCGCAATCACCATGGAATGTCCCATCGGGACGGTCCGCTCGAGAATATTTCGGGCCCGTGAAGCGATTGATGAGAAACTAAAACCCCTACTTAGTGGTCACACTAACAGTGGGGAATAAAAGGTGATACCTGGATCAGGTATTCAGCACAGGTAGTAGTGAAAATGAGTAAGGAATCTTTAGAGCATCTTTCCAGCCTAATGGATGGTGAGATTTCCGGTGAAGCCGGTTCGTTTCTGACACGCAGATTGTTTTCTGATGATGAGATGTGCGAAACCTGGGAACGTTACCATCTGATTCGTGACTGTATCCGGCAACCGGGCAGTAAACACGTGGTCACCGGAATGAGTGTGAAACTCAGTACTTCCCTGGGTTTGGAAGAAGTGCCAACGGTGTCCTCCTGGCGAAGTAACCGTTGGTTAAAGCCGGCATCCGGCCTGGCAATTGCCGCCAGTGTGGCTTTAATGGCCATCGTGGTTACGGCACCGCAACCTGGCCAGCTTCCAGGCGAGGGCGATACAGCACCAAATGCTTCAGCCAATCAACCGTTTGTCAGTCCAAATACCGTGGCCCGTTTACCGGTATCCCAGGCGGCTAGTTTCGCGCCGCAACAACAGGCTGGTTCAAATCGTCTCAGCGCTTACCTCTTGCGCCATAATCAGATGGCCAGAACGGCAGGCAGACAGGGTTTTGTATCCTTTGTACCGATCGTTGCGACTCCGACAACATCCGTTGCTGATGCCTCCAATGGCGAATCCGAATCACCTGAACCCGTTTCTGAACTGGATACCTCTGAAAATAAATGAGTGGTTTGCCACGTAAGGCCCTGTTGCTCCTGATTTCGGTCAGTTTCAGCACATTGGCAACGGCCGGGGAACCCGGAAAAGCGCGAGAGTGGTTGGAGCGCATGACCACGGCCATGAGCCAGATGAGTTACCAGGGAACATTTGTATATGTTCGTGATGGTGGTGTTGAAACCATGCGGATTACGCACGTAACCGATGAAACCGGGGTGCGTGAGCGATTGTATTCTGTCAGTGGCCCGCACCGGGAAGTTATCCGAAACAAGAAAGGTGTGAGGTGTGTGCTGCAGGATTCGTCGTCCGTTGTGGAAGACCAGGTTGTAGCCAGTTCATATTTTCCCGAACTCCCCTTGTCTGTGATTGATTCTGAGAATACCGGCTACAGGCTTGAATTCGGCGGGGAGGCGAGGATTGCCGGGCACAGTGCGCGTCGTGTGACGATCTCGCCTGAGGATAATTTTCGATATGGATATGACTTCTGGTTAGAGGAACAGACCGGCTTGTTACTTAAATGGGCGTTGTTTAATGCTGAACACAAACCGATAGCAAAACTGATGTTTACCGATTTCTCGATTGGCAGCGCCGTTGACATGAGTGAGCTTGAATCAGACTCCCGCGCCGAAGATTTCGTTGAAATGAATACCTTCAGTTTACTCAATACGGTGGTAACCCACTCCAAGCCAAGATGGCAGCCCGCCAAACTGCCACCTGGCTTTAATTTGGCCTCACACAGCCACAAGACCGGTGCTGATGGTGTCTATGAACACATGGTCTATAGCGACGGACTGGCGGCGGTTTCAGTATATGTTGAAGAAAAGAGTGATGCTGACGCAGCAGTCAAACCCGGTGTAAGTCAATTGGGTACCAACAATGCGTATACCAGGCAGCAAGGTGACTTGCAAATTACTGTTATCGGTGAGGTTCCGGCAATTACTGTAAAAGCTATAGCAAATGAAATGGCACTTTCTGTCGCTTCCAACTAACGGTTTTCTGGATTGGTATGATCGAACAGAATGTGCAGGTTTTACGTTGTGGGAGTGAGCGGCTTTGGGTACGTATGGGTTCGCGCTCGGGCTGTACAGC
>JAOUCZ010000163.1 GCA_029859505.1 Lysobacterales bacterium
TCCGACACGAAGGTTAACCAGCGTGTAAGCATCGACTGGCCGATGTACCGGCAGCTCGATGCTTACACGCTGGTTAACCTTCGTGTCGGAATGAAGCCCGGCAAATTCCTTACCGAGATTTTCATCACCAATCTCTTCAACGAACGAGCGGAACTGTTCTGTTGCAGGATGTTTTATGAACCGGCTGTCAATCGGCCGAGAACCATTGGGCTTAGAGCCAGATGGAGCATTGATTGATACCACGCTCAATCGCCTTTCCAGCTGCAGTAATTAGCAAGAGCAATATGGAAAATTCCCTGTATTTTCCCGTTAAAACAGGGAAATTGAAATAGAGACTGGTGCGCTGCAGACTCCTGCCACAGCCATACAGTCTGGTCTCCGACGGCAGTCTCCGTCGGAGACCAGAAATCTCTCTAATATTCAGCTAGTTACAACCTATCTGGTCGTTGGAAAGCGAACCAAATTCACTTCATTTTGCTCAAAATTGCGCTTTTTCTATTGAAAGTCTCTGTGGCCAAATTCAGTGGTTCGGTTTTGTAAAGCTCAATTATAACAAGTGCTTATGTAACATGGTCCAGTTTCTGGCTCTTATATTACGAGAGACTAATATACGAGCCTGAAATGGCACACTTTATCTGTGCTCTACTCCTATCTTAATCACTCAAAAATAGCTATCTAAGAATGTTCATTGACTCCAAATCTATACTTTAAGTGCTTTGTCAGGTGTTTTCTTCGACTAACGTATATTTAATTCCTGACCTGTCAAGTGTTTCGAAAACCATTCGTTTTGCGACGTCGTATGAAATTCCTTCCAACCACTCCAACTTTCCACCATTTGGGCTGGTTTTTCGATATTGTTTAAGTGAGCGTAGGATCTCTTTTTCGGCAACTTTTAAGTCATGAATCTTCACCAATGGCTCGAAGATCACATTTTCTTGATCGAAATCATTCCAATAATCCAACTTTCGTCGCGCGAGATTCGTTGCTTTACCAATTTTGACATTTGCATTGTTTACCTTTGCGCAGATGTCCGCATACCTGGGGTCTCGTGTAACAGGCATGGGTTCAATGTTCGATAGTTGCACAATGTATATTCCTGGGTAATCAAAATTCTGCATAATGCTCGCATATAGGATTGGGGCGTAGCTGCGAAGCGACGACATGGAAGACCAGCAATTGCTTGCAAGTGCATGCTACGCTGCATTGGTTGTGTGTGCTATTCCTCATAAGCTTGAATTACAATGCCGCCAAATCTGGCTTCATCTGCATAGCACTTAACACCGGATATATAGCAAATACGACTGTCTCTGATTTGGTCTGTTTCGCTATATCGCGCTTCAAATCCACCTGTAATGGAGACATTAAAAAAAACCAAACTTTTCCCAGTTTCATCAACTGGATTTGTAGCACACTCTGGACAGATATACCTTGGATAACGGGCATTGAACCTGACCTCTTTCTTACAGATCGGACAACTTTGTTTTCGTTCTTCTTTCAATTACTGGTCACTTTATATTTTAGGTCTATCATACGAGTTGTCGGGGGTGCGAGTCACATCGAAGCGAATCGTTTTAGCGAACGAAAGGTTTGTTATTGTTATCTAAATTAGAAACTACTACATCATACTGTGTATTTGCATTACAAATTGAACCACTCTTGCACTGAAATTTGACCCAGGCAAGGATTTTAAAGCTGTTACTATCCAATTGGATGAGTACAATCAAGTGGCGCATATTTGGATGCAAAAGTGGTTCATTTCAGCACGCAAATGCACACTCACAAGTTCAAAGTGGGCAAAAATCGCAAAATGTTCGCAAGATAGTGCAGGACGAGATATAAAGGATCTGATGGAACGAGGAGCCCTTCGCAAGAACCCTGGTGGTGGTCAGAGTACCAGCTATTCCATCATCCTGGATTGAAGTACAGTCTTTAATGTAGCCGTAGATTTCAACTATGTATATAGCTGAACTTGGCTGATTGCAGCCGATCAATCATAGAAAAAGCCACCGCGAGGGTGGTTTTTTTATGACTTACTGCTCGAGACGGTAATAGCAGTCACGTCACTATGTTCACATATTTGTTGGTCTTCTGAACTGCTAAGAGTCCTGGCTTCCTTTTAGTGAATCACCCAAAGTATGCGACCGGGCCCACTGCTCGATCTGTCCCTTGAGAATGCTCCACTCGGAATGTAGAGGACAAGGGTTCTGCGTATCACAGTTTCCCAGGCCGAACAGACAGTGATCTACCGCCGGTTCAAAATCTACTGCTCGCAGAATATCAATGAACCGGACTTCCGAAGGTGGCTTGGCGAGGATAAACCCTCCATGGTGACCTTTTTTGGCATCCAGCATTCCGTCGGCGGTTAGTCTTCGCATGATCTTGGAAAGAAAGGGGGCAGGAACATTAATGGCCTCGGCAAGATCACGTGTCAGAACCCTTTTTGTGGGTTCCAGTCGTGCGATATAGGTCATTGCCCGCAGGGCATATTCAGCCGGTCGGCTCAGGTACATCCCGGTAGTTATCCTTGAGGTTTATTTGATTACACCTTCTCATATTTTAATGGATAAAACAATCTATGGATTACATGATCTATAGACTTGACAATCTATTGATATCGAACTATGTTAGCGACGTATTTGAAGTGTGAAAAAAGCACGTGATGTTCATGCTTTTAGGTAAGGACTAATTGGCTCAGAGAACTCTGATTAACACAATGCGCGATTCCTGAACTTCCAGAGGTTTCAGGGAACATTAATAAAACCATATATTTAAAGAACTTGATCTGGAGCAATTTGAAGCATCGATCAGAAAGACATAATGATGTCAGTTTCGGCAACTATGTTTGGAGGGGCAATCAACGCCTGCTCCTCGTTCTATTAGGTGTAAATTCAAAGAGCAGGACTGAAGTAAGGTCTTGCGAATAATAAGCAGGTAAATATCGATGACCACAAACCCCACGGATTACCTATACGATAAAAAGAAACAATACTCCGTTCTGAGCATGAACACACTGGCGTTCACAATAAATTTTGCAGTGTGGACCATGTTTTCTGTTATTGGAATCAAGATCAAAGGTGAGTTAGGCTTGAGTGAAACCGAGTTTGGTTTGCTCATCGCGACACCGATTCTTACGGGCTCGCTGGTACGCCTGCCTCTTGGTATCCTGACTGACCGCTTCGGTGGTCGCCGTGTCTATTTTATACAGATGGTCCTTGTTGCTATTGCAACGTATGGATTACATTTTGCCGATCAACTCTGGCAATACCTGGTTATCGGCCTGTGCATCGGTTTGGCCGGTGGTTCCTTCGCCATTGGTATCGCGTACACCTCGGCCTGGTTTGGCAAGAAGCAGCAGGGCCTGGCGATGGGTATATTTGGTGCCGGTAATGCCGGTGCGGCACTGAATATTTTTGTCGCACCCTTGATTATTGTTGCCATGGGTTGGCGTTCAGTCCCTGTAATTTATTCTGTAGCCATGCTGGTTATGGCATTCGTCTTTCTATTGTTTACTTATCCGGATCCACAATATGAGGAACGCCAGAAGAAAGGCTTTCCATCTCTCAGCGAGCAGTTTAAAGCCCTCACTGAAACCCGGGTCTGGCGTTATGGTTTGGCATATTATTTTGTGTTTGGCGGCTTTGTTGCTCTTTCTCTCTGGTTACCCAAGTACTACATGTCGGAATACGGTCTGACCCTGAAACAGGCAGCATTGATTTCGCTCATCTTTGTTCTTCCTTCTGGCGTAATCCGCGCTCTTGGTGGCTGGATTTCTGACAAGTTTGGTGGTGATACCGTGACCTGGTGGGTTTTTTGGATATGTATCATCTGCCTGTTCTTTATGTCGTATCCGCCAACATCCGTCACCATTCACAGGATAAACGAGGACCTCACATTCAATATCGCAACGGGAGTTGTGATGTTTACGGCACTGGCATTTATTGTCGGTATTGCACAGGGTATCGGTAAGGCCAGTGTCTACCGTAGCCTTGCCGATCACTATGCCGGAAACATGGGGCCGGTGGGTGGCCTGGTTGGTGTTATCGGCGGCTTGGGTGGTTTTACACTTCCGATCATGTTTGGTATCGCAGTTGATGCGACCGGTGTTCGCAGTACGACATTCATGTTGATGTTCGGTGTGCTTGCCGGTGTGATGATCTGGACCTGGATGGCAGAACGTGGTGAGCGTGAAGAAGTTCTTGCGAGACGGCCCGGGTTGCGCGAAAAGATGGTCGAAGAAGAACTGGCGAGGCCACTCGCTACTGCCGGTCGCTGGATAAGCAACTGGCGTCCGGACGACGAGGAATTCTGGAGAGGTGGCGGCAAGGCCATCGCCATGCGCAACTTGATTTTCTCCATGCCGCCGTTATTCCTGTCCTTCGCGGTTTGGGTCGTCTGGAGTGTGGTGGTTGTAGAACTGCCCCGAATTGGCTTCCAATTCAGCACCGGCGAACTCTTCTGGCTGGCGGCTATTCCGGGTCTTTCCGGCGCTGCCTTCAGGCTGCTTTATTCATTCGTCGTACCGATTTTCGGTGGGCGTAACTTTACGATATTCAGCACCCTGACCCTGCTGGTCCCAACCTTGTGGATGGCGGTGGCGGTGCAGAATTCCAATACGAGTTATATCGTCTTTGTCATCATCGCACTGCTATGTGGCCTCGGCGGTGGTAACTTCTCCGCGAGTATGGCCAATATCAGCTTTTTCTTCCCGAGAAGGAGGCTGGGAACAGCCCTGGGTTGGAATGCAGGTGTCGGTAACCTCGGTGTTGGTGTCATGCAGGCGGTTGTGCCAATGGTGATTTTCAGTGGCGCACTGGCTTTCAAAGGCGGCTTCCCACAGGCCTATGAAGTTGGTGGCGAAACCACCCAGGTGTGGCTGCAGAATGCGGGCTTGATCTGGATACCCTTCATACTGCTGGCAACCCTCGGTGCTGCATTTGGTCAGAACAACCTACGCGGTGTCCAGGAAAGCTACGCGGAAAAAACGGCAATATTTGGTCGCAAACATGCCTGGGTTTTGAGCTGGCTTTACACCGGTACTTTTGGTTCATTTATTGGCTTTGCTGCTGCTTTCCCGATACTGCTTGTCGTGTTGTTCCCGGAATCCGGGGCGTTGAAATGGGCATGGGCAGGTCCGTTGGCAGGTGCATTGATACGACCGCTTGGCGGTTGGCTGTCCGACAGGGTTGGCGGTGCCAAGGTTACGGTCTGGAATTTTGCTGTCATGTTTCTGGCGGGAATCTGGGTGTTGATGAGCCTGCCTTCGGGCACTGGCGGCGCTGATGTAAATGGATTCTTCATGGCCTTTATGCTTCTGTTTCTAGCTGCGGGTATCGGTAACGGCTCGGTGTTCCACGTTGTACCGTCGGTATTCCGGAGCCTGCATGAACGTGCCGCAGAAGGCAAAGGTGAGGCTGCGATGGAAGCAGCCACGGTTGCCGGTGCTGTTGAAACATCAGTCGCTTTGGGCTTCACCAGTGCAATCGCTGCGTTGGGTTTGTTCTTCATACCGGCGTTTGTAGCGACATCAATTCAGACAACGGGCTCGGCCCATCTCGCTATCAGTGTGTTCAGTTTGTTCTACCTGAGTTGTGTATTGGCAACCTGGTGGTGGTACCAGCGTAAGGATGCCGAAGTGAAATGCGCGTGATGGGTCCTGCTAAGAGATGCTGAGGATCAGTTCATGCCAATGGATGTAACGCTCTACCGCTTAAACAAAGATCTAATTAGAACGAACATAAATAAGGTCAGGAGAAAGTAATGGCTAAAGATATTCAAAAATGGAACCCGGAAGACGAGCAGGAGTGGGCTGCTTCGGGTAAATCCATCGCATCCCGTAACCTGTGGATTTCCATCCCCAGCCTGTTGTGCGGTTTTGCAGTATGGCTGTACTGGGGCATCATCACGGTGCAAATGCTGAATCTTGGTTTCCCTTTCCCGAAATCCGAGTTGTTTTCGCTGGCAGCCATTGCTGGACTATCGGGTGCAACCTTGCGCATTCCAAGCACTTTCTTTATTCGTATCGCAGGTGGACGTAACACCATATTTTTTACAACAGCCCTGTTGATGATTCCAGCGATTGGCACCGGCATGGCGCTGCAGGATCCAAATACACCATTGTGGCAATTCCAGTTCCTGGCACTGTTATCGGGTATCGGTGGAGGCAACTTCGCTTCATCCATGTCCAATATCAGTTTTTTCTATCCCAAAAAACAGCAAGGTCTGGCACTTGGATTGAATGCCGGACTGGGTAATTTTGGTGTAACCACGATGCAGATCCTGGTTCCTTTGAGCATGACATTTGCGATGTTCGGTGGGGAATCGATGACCCTGCAAAATGCCAGTGGCACGCTGATTGGAAAGATCCCGGCGGGTACTGAGACCTACTTGCAGAATGCTGGTTTTGTCTGGTTGCTTTTCTTGATTCCGCTGGCCTTTGCGGGCTGGTTTGGCATGAATAATATCCGTGACGAGCATGTGTCCCCAAATATTGGTAATCCCTTAACTTCATTCGGAATTATTACCCTCATGCTGCTAATCGCATTCTTCACGGCGGGTAGTGGCTTATGGCTGATGTTACCCGAAGCGGCCAATGGGTCCGGTTTTAATGTACCCAAGGAAATCGTCCTGCTTCTGGTGGTTATCGCCACCGTTGGGCTGCTCAAATTGATCCCGGGTGAAGTGGGTGAAAATCTGCAGCGTCAATACCAGATTTTCAAAAACAAACACACCTGGGTGATGACGGTTATCTACACCATGACTTTTGGTTCATTCATTGGTTTTGCGGCCACCTTCGCCCTGGCGATTAAGGTCGTATTCGGCTATCAACATTTAGAAGTTGATGGTGTTATGACCCATGACTTGATCAACCCCAATGGACCTTCCGCCCTGATGTATGCCTGGATGGGTGCCTTTATCGGTGCGTTGATACGGCCCGTGGGTGGCATGGTCGCTGACAAGATGGGTGGCGCAAAAGTGACCCAGATCATTTCGGTCATCATGCTATTGAGCGCATTGGGTGTTGCCTATTATCTCAAGCTGGCGTATTCATCAGCCACTCCGGAAGAGTATTTCGTACCCTTCCTGCTGTTGTTCCTGGTGCTGTTCGCGGCTACCGGTATCGGTAACGGGTCCACTTTCCGTACCATTGCACAGGTGTTCAACAAGGAACAGGCCGGCCCTGTGCTGGGGTGGACATCCGCCATCGCTGCTTATGGTGCGTTCTATATCCCCAAGGTTTTTGGCGAACAAATAAAGGCTACTACACCAGAAAATGCACTGTACGGGTTTGCCGCATTTTATGGTGTCTGCATTCTGATTAACTGGTGGTTCTATCTGCGTAAAGACGCGGAATTCCACAATCCCTGATACCCGGAGCAAGCTATGAGTCACTTTCTCGACAACCTGACCTATTTCACCAGGGAAAAACCGGAACCGTTTTCCGATGGGCACGGTATTACGACCAACGAACCACGTGAGTGGGAACGTGCCTACCGTGGACGCTGGTCGCATGACAAGGTCGTGCGCTCTACCCATGGTGTGAATTGTACCGGCTCGTGTAGTTGGAAAATTTATGTCAAGGGCGGCCTGGTAACCTGGGAAACCCAGCAGACTGATTATCCGCGCACGCGTACTGACCTGCCCAACCATGAACCGCGAGGTTGCTCCAGGGGCGCCAGTTATTCCTGGTATTTGTACAGCTCGGCGCGCTTGAAGTACCCGATGATTCGCAGCCAGTTGTTGAAGTCCTGGCGCAGTCTCCGGCAACTGCACGACGATCCCGTGGTCGCCTGGCAGCACCTTCAGGAAGATGCAGCAGCGACGAAGGACTATAAGGCTGCGCGTGGCATGGGC
>JAOUCZ010000388.1 GCA_029859505.1 Lysobacterales bacterium
ATGCCCAAGAGCTGGATCTGAACATGGATCAATTCAGGGCAGACATGAACAACCCGGATACAAAAGAACGAATCCTTCAGGAAAGTGCATTGGCAGAAGCACTGGGAGCCCGCGCAACCCCGGGGTTTCTAATCAATGGTAAGGTTTATGTGGGCTGGGGGAGTTGGAATAGCTTCCGACGTAAAGTGGAGCGGGAATTGGCGGCCGCCAATGTACTGGCTGAGCAAGGTATGGACCCGGCTGAAATCCAGTATGAAAGGGCATTTGAAAACAATACGGAGTCTGAAAGCTTCGAACTCTATCGTACCGCTGTTCTGCTGCCGGCAGGGGCGCCCGGCGAATGATAGCGTTTAATCATCGCGCGCCGTCTGCTACCGGTGCGAGGACCCTGTTTTTTAACTATTTTTTTACTCATTGAAAGGGGAATAAAACCATGAATGTAATACTAAAGGTCATCTTTGCCGCAGGCCTGTTTTTATGTAGTTTTTCGGCTTTGCCGGCTAGCACCAAGCAGGATATCAAGGCCTTACAGGAAGCCATAGTGGAGCTCAAGGAAGCCCAGGTAGCCATGCAGAAGGATCTGGCGGAAATCAAAAAACAGGTGAAAAACGGGGCTCGTGCTGCTCCGGCCAGGGCCGCTTTTCGTGAGCAGGAAATATCCATAGGCGACTCGCCGGTAATAGGTGAAGCGAATGCAACAGTAACCTTGATAGAATTCAGCGATTATCAATGTCCGTTTTGCGCCAGGCATTTTCGTGACGTAATGCCTCAAATTGTCAAAGATTACGTGGACACAGGAAAGGTTAAATACGTGATGTTTGAAAACCCGATCACAAGTTTGCACAGAAATGCCTACGACGCTTCACTGGCAGCGCTATGTGCGAAAGATCAGGGTAAGTATTGGGAAATGCACGACGTTATGTTCGCCAATCAAAAGAAACTGAGTGTAGATAGCCTAAAATCTTTCGCAGCATCCATTGGATTGAATTCGCCTGAATTTGATACTTGCCTCGATTCCAAAAAATACGAAAAGCAGATCGATTCTGACCTTTCCACGGCTGCCAAACTGAGCGTGCGCGGAACCCCGGGCTTTGTACTCGGGTTGACCGATTCAAAAGACCCCAGTAAGGTCAAAGTAAGTGTTTACATCAAGGGTGCCCAAAGATTTGATAGGTTCAAGGCCGATATAGAGCAACTTCTGGATTCCGCTAAATAGCGCAAAACTCAAGTAAAACTTTGACATTGAATGGACCTGGAAACAGGTCCTTTTTTTGTTTGTAGTTTTGATCTTGCCGGACGTCAATCGTGTTAAAAGCAATGTCTTCACCATTCAAAGTGCGGCGATTTGCTGCGAAGTGACACGAGGCTGCCACCACCACGCGTAGGCGCCCCCAGGCGAGAGTAGGAACTTTTGGCGATTGCCGGCATTAAGCGATATTCAATTGTTGAAGAGTTCTGGCAATATAGTGTTTAAAAGATCTATACTCACGGCAAGGTTCTGAATGTTATTGCGCTTAAATGACATTTACTCGACCAATACTAAAAATATTTTTACTGAAAACTTGATGGGAGAATGTTATGAGTTTAAATAAAAACTTCGGGTTGTGGACCAATTGTCCAGGCTGGACGAGTGCATTTAAAGCCATGGCGCTACTGATGGTGGCCTTTACAGCTATGACATTCAGTAGCACCCTACTGGCTCAGGGCGTTCACGGAATTACCTTCTTGAAGGGTTGTGAGAGCCCCACTGAAATCGGAAGTCCTTATCTCTGCAGGTATGGAATCGCCAACGTGGGTGGGGACACAGGCGACGGCAGCCCCGACTCCGTGGATACAGTGACCTTCAACAGTCTTACAGACGTGACTCACGCTGGGGTTGATGTTCCTTCGGGCGAAATTCTTCCCTTGCTGTTTTTGTCGGGTGAGGGTGGTGCTACCTGCGATATATCTTTGCCTGGGACAGGGGCAACCGTGTGTACATTACCACCCGGTGCAGTAATTCGGACCGATTTCTACAGTTACTACACTGCACAATTGGGCGACCCTGACCCTTTGTCAGACACGGCAACGCTGCGCTGGAATGATACCTGTGATTCAGGCGCTAATAACTGCCCGTTAGGCGAACAAAGTACCACCAGTTCGTCTCAGTCAACACTGACCTGTTCCGATTGCGACGACGGCGACGCTTGCACCTCTGATTCCTGCGACGAAGTAACCAACGAATGTGTCAACGTCCCAACAGATTGCGATGACAGCGATGTCTGCACCGCTGACTCCTGCGATCCTGTTACCGGTGAGTGTGTCAACGACCCAACAGATT
>JAOUCZ010000389.1 GCA_029859505.1 Lysobacterales bacterium
GGTCGGTAGTTAAGGAGATTTACAATGGGTTGGATAGTACTTGCATTAATTGTCGGAACAGTCTTTTTTGCGATATCGATTTACAACCGACTGGTCGCAGGCAGGAATCGCTTCAAGAATGCATTTGCACAAATTGATGTGCAACTCACGCGTCGTCATGATTTGATACCCAACCTGGTGGAAACGGCCAAGGGTTATATGAAACATGAGCGTGAAACACTCGAGGGTGTAATCAATGCACGTAATACGGCCGTATCGGGTTTGAAAGCCGCTGCAAAAGACCCATCTGATCCCGCCGCCATGAAACAACTGGCACAGGCAGAACAGGGCTTGTCCGGTGCTCTTGGCCGCTTGTTTGCTCTGTCAGAATCCTATCCGGATCTGAAAGCCAACCAGAACATGATGCAGCTTTCTGAAGAATTGACGACCACGGAAAACAAAGTTGCATTTGCACGCCAGGCATACAACGATTCAGTCATGCAGTACAACACCTTGTGCGAATCATTTCCCAATAACTTTTTCGCTGGCTGGTTCAGTTTCAAGCACGCAGAACTGCTGGAAATCGAGGACGAAGCCAAACGCGAAGTTCCCGAGGTTTCTTTTTAAGTTGTTATCTGATGCAATGGCTGCCCAACCGGGGCGGCCATATGCCTTAGTGCTTATCCAGGGGTTCCCCAAGTGAATTTCTTCGAATATCAGGAACAGGCGCGCCGCCAGACTCGCTGGCTGGTCTTTCTGTTTATTCTCGCTGTTGTGATCATTATTGTTGTAATTAATGTCGCCATACTGGTGGCATTAGGTTTAATGAATACTGAGGAACAGCAGTTTGTATTTAGTATGCAAGCACTGAAAGCCAACATACCGACCCTTTTAGGCGGTGCAGCAGTGACGGCTGCCGTGATTGCAATTGCAAGCCTTTTCAAGACTGCTTCGCTGCGCTCAGGTGGTGGAAAAGTTGCACGCGATCTGGGTGGTGTTCTGGTAGAGGCGGATGCCAATGACCCCTTGCGCAGACGTCTGTACAACGTGGTTGAGGAAATTGCGTTGGCATCCGGTATTCCTGTGCCGGAGATCTACGTTCTGGAACAGGAGTCGGGTATCAATGCATTTGCTGCCGGTTTCACACCTGCAGATGCAGCGGTGGCTGTCACACGGGGTGCACTGGAAAAGCTCAGTCGTGGTGAGTTGCAGGGGGTAATAGCTCACGAATTCAGTCATATCTTCAACGGTGACATGCGTCTGAATATCCGCCTGATGGGTGCTTTGTTCGGTATCCTGGTGTTGTCGCTGATCGGTCGCCGGGTATTGCATGGCTCCTTTTACATGGGGCGCTCAAAGAACAGTAATGGTGGTGCGATAGTGCTGGTTGCTGTTGCAGTCATGCTTGTGGGATACATCGGTTTATTTTTTGGTCGCTGGATAAAGTCCGCAGTTTCACGTCAGCGTGAGTACCTTGCGGATGCATCGGCCGTCCAGTTCACGCGTGATCCTGATGGTATTGCGGGTGCGCTGAAAAAAATCGCCATATACAGTGATGCTTCTTATCTGAATGTGGAGACCGAGGAAGTCAGCCATATGCTGTTCGGTGACGGTGAGCAAGTGCGTATGTTCTCAACCCACCCTCCTCTAAACAGTCGAATAGGACGCATAGACAAGTCATTCAAACCGGATGACCTTGTGCAGTTGGCTAAGAAAATTCAGCGGCAGGGTCAGGTCGAGGCCGAAAGGGCAGCCCGGGAGGAGAAGAAAGAACAACCTCAAGGTGGCGGCATGTTCAATGCCGATAATCTTATTGATCAGATCGGTCATCCGGACTTTTCAAGAATATTGATGGCCGCAACACTGGCGGCATCCATACCGGAAGAAATCAGCCAGGCTGCGCATTCCAATCAATGGGCTACAGAGGTTCTATTTTACTGCCTGATGGACCGTGATGATGAAATTCGCGAGCAACAACTGTTGTTTGTCGCTCAGGAAATGGGGAGTGACAGCGAGACCAAGGTTCGTGGGTTACTCAATGCTGCACCGGATTTGGCGAGAGAGCAACGTTTGCCGCTACTTGAAATTTCCATCCCTGAATTGAAACGTCGACCACCGGACCACGTCAGCAAAGTATTAGCCACTGTAGAGGCATTAAGCCAGGCTGATGGACAAACCGATGTGTTCGAATACCTGATGGCAAAGATTATTTCCCAACACCTATGGGAATCTATAAACCCGCAAAGGGTCAGGCTCTCAGGGAAAAAGTCCCTGCAGCAGGCCATTGAAAAGGCAAGGGCAGTTATCGCCGTGCTGGCCGTGCATGGCAATGAAGATGCG
>JAOUCZ010000164.1 GCA_029859505.1 Lysobacterales bacterium
AGCCTCGCGCAAAATTACTACGAGTGCCTGAAAGATCTTTCCGATCCCGCATTGCCGCCAAGTTTTGAGCCTTTTAGCAATGAGCACACCGGTGGTGATGGAGATTTTGTCCTGCTTCGCCAACGCTACAATACGGCTTTGCAGGAACTCTCTGTTGAAGCCATTGATCTCCTCAAAGAATGGCCGGCACGGAAGGAAGGCATTCGCACAGAACAATACGCATACGAGGTGCGTGGGCGTGAAATTACCGGCAGCAATTACAGGGAATCCCTGAGCAAACTGCAGATTCCAAAAATCGGAATGCCCCGCGATCGCGATTGGGGTGAGCTGCTGTCATTCCTGATGCGTGAAAACCTGCCCGGTGGTTATCCTTACACCGCAGGTGTTTTTCCTTACCGCAGGGCAGGGGAAGACCCCACCCGTATGTTTGCAGGTGAGGGTACACCAGAGCGTACCAACCGTCGTTTTCACTATCTGAGCCAGGGTGGCGCTTCGGTGCGTTTGAGTACCGCTTTTGATTCGGTAACCCTGTACGGTGAAGACCCGCACACCCGCCCTGATATCTACGGCAAGGTTGGCAACTCAGGTGTTTCCATCGCCACGTTGGATGATTTGAAAAAGCTCTATTCCGGCTTTGACCTGTGCGCAGCCAACACATCGGTCTCCATGACCATCAACGGCCCGGCACCGATGATACTGGCGTTCTTTATGAATGCAGCCATCGACCAGCAGGTGGAGTTACACCTGAAGGAAACTGGTCAGTGGGAACAGGCCGAAAAGAAGATCAAGGAACACTTCAAGGGCCGCAAACAGCCGCATTATGCAGGTGAGTTACCCGAGGGTAACAACGGTTTGGGTCTGGCCATGCTGGGTATAACCGGTGACAAGTTGGTCGATGCCAAAACCTACGAAGAGATCAAGACCGCCACTCTGAAAAATGTACGCGGTACCGTGCAGGCCGACATCCTCAAGGAAGACCAGGCACAGAACACCTGCATCTTTTCCACCGAGTTTGCCATGCGCATGATGGGTGATATCCAGCAGTTTTTCGTGGATAATGCCGTTCGTAATTTCTACAGCATCTCGATCTCCGGCTATCACATCGCCGAAGCCGGTGCGAACCCGATCAGCCAACTGGCCTTCACGCTCAGCAACGGCCTGACCATCGTTGAGTACTACCTCGCTCGTGGCATGAATATCGATGACTTTGCACCCAATTTAAGTTTCTTTTTCTCCAATGGTATGGACCCTGAATACACAGTGATTGGACGAGTTGCCCGCCGTATCTGGGCCCGTGCCATGCGCGAGCGCTACGGTGCTAACAGGCGCAGCCAGATGTTGAAATACCATATCCAGACAAGCGGACGTTCGCTGCATGCGCAGGAAATTCAGTTCAACGATATCCGCACCACGTTACAAGCCCTGTATGCCTTGTTCGATAACTGCAATTCGTTACACACCAACGCCTACGACGAGGCCATTACTACACCGACTGAAGAAAGTGTACGCCGCGCAGTTGCGATCCAGATGATCATCAACAAGGAACTGGGTCTGAATTTTTGCGAGAACCCGTGGCAGGGCAGCTTCATCGTCGATGAACTGACCGATCTGGTTGAAGAGGCCGTCTACCAGGAATTCGAACGTATATCTGAACGCGGTGGTGTACTTGGCGCGATGGATACCATGTACCAGCGCAGCAAGATTCAGGATGAATCGATGTACTACGAGCACAAAAAGCATGACGGTAGCCTACCGTTGATTGGTGTGAATACCTTTTTAGGTGGCAAGGAAAGCCACGCTGAGGGTGGCGAAGTGGAATTGATGCGATCTACTGATGAAGAGAAGGATCAGCAGGTCGAGAATGTTGAGGCATTCAGGGATGCACACCAGGCTGAAGCTTCACCTGAGTTGGCCAGGCTTCAGCAGGTGGCGCGTGACAGGAAGAATACGTTTGAATCGCTGATGGAAGCAGCCAAGGATTGCTCCTTGGGCAGTATGAGCCATGCGCTTTATGATGTGGGCGGGGAATATCGTAGGAATATGTAATTTATACAACTTTCATGGCAATGAGCATATTAGTTCCCCTGGAATAAATGGGTGACCTTGGTTTTCTTTGGCCCCAGATCTTCCCTGCAGTTTTATGGCAATATAGTTTTCATACCATCGAAAATCGCGGAGATGAAACATGGCGGGAATTATAAAGAAAACGTTTAAATGGTTGGGGATCATTTTAATTTTTGTATTGGTGCTGGGTGGTTCTTTCGCAGCCCATGAATGGAACGCGGACAAGCCGTTTTACGCTAACAACTTTTACAACCGCGCGTTCATCAAGTATGTCCTGAAGAGTCCGGAACAGCTCACGACAATGGGCATGCTGGAGCAACTGGGCATGGAGGGTCACAACGCTGAGTGGGACGATAACTCGATCGCAGCAGGTGACGAGCAGTTTGAAGATTTGCAAGACATCATGGCCAGCATGCGCTTGTACGAGGATGATGAGCTGTCCGGGAACGAACTCATTTCAAAAAAAATCGTCATGGAATTGCTGGGTAATCCTGTGCAACAAAAGAAATTCCGCTTTCATGGTTACCCGGTAAACCAGATATCCGGCCTACAGGTCAATATCCCCCGTTTTCTGGATACCTTCCATCGCGTCAAGACACCTGAGCATGCGGAAAACTACATTGCCCGGCTTTCAAAAATTGACACCAAGCTGGAGCAGAATATGGAAGGCCTTTTGGTGCGCGAGGAAATGGGTATTATTCCACCTACCTTTGTTATCGATAAATCCATCGAAATCATGCAAGGATTCGTGGATACGCCGGCACAGGAAAATGTTCTTTTTGTCTCATTCCAGGAGAAACTGAAAAAAACCGAAGAGATTGGAGAACAACGACGAAATGAGTTTCTGGGCCAGGCATTAGAGGAAATCAACAACACGGTCTACCCGGCCTACCAGGCTTATATAGACTACTTCACTACGCTAAGAGGAAAATCCACCACCGATGCAGGTGTCTGGAAATTCCCCGATGGGCGTGAATTCTACGATTACATGCTGCAGGTCAACACGACGACCAAAATGACAGCCGATGAAATTCACCGGCTGGGACTCGAAGAGGTCGATCGGATTCAAAGTGAGATGATGGCCATATTTGCGGCCGAAGGCTACGACACCACTCGTGGGTTTTCAGTTTTGATCGCTGACATTGCAGGAGAAGAACGTTTTTACTACTCCGACACTGGCGAAGGCCGCGACCAGATTCTTGCTGACTATGTAGCCATCATCGAAGAGATCGATGCCGGTCTGTCCAAGGCATTCAAGTCGAAACCCAGGGCCGCAGTTGAAGTACGCCGTGTCCCCGAGTTTTCCGAGAAAACGTCAGCAGGAGCCTACTACAACGGCCCATCCATGGACGGGTCGCGCCCCGGGGTCTTTTACGCCAATTTGTACGACATCAAGGCGACACCAAAATACAGCATGCGCACACTGGCCTACCATGAGGCAGTACCCGGTCATCATTACCAGATTGCCACCCAAAGGGAGTTGGAAGGGGTGCCGGAATTTCGTAAGCAAACAGGGTTCACGGCCTACAGCGAAGGCTGGGCGCTTTATGCGGAACGTGTAGCCTGGGAAATGGGATTCCAGCAAGACCCTTACGATAACATTGGACGGCTGCAGGCAGAATTATTCCGCGCGGTCAGGCTGGTTGTCGACACCGGAATACATTCAAAGCGCTGGACCCGTGAACAGGCGATTGACTACATGCTGACCAATACCGGCATGACGGAATCGGATGTCGTGGCCGAGATCGAAAGATACATCGTCTGGCCTGGGCAGGCGACGGCCTACAAGGTCGGTATGTTGGAGATTATGAGTTTGCGCGAGGAGGCGCGCAGCGCCCTGGGTGATAAATTTGATATTCGCGATTTTCATGAGGTCGTACTGAAAAATGGCCCGGTTCCGCTGCATGTTCTGCGTGAATTGGTGATGGACTATATTGGGCAGGTCAATTCCCGATCGGGATGATTGGAACGATTGCAGTCAGAGTAAAGAGAAAGGCGCCCAATTGGGCGCCTTTTTTATATCCAATTTGCTAATTTATGGGTCACGAACGTCTGAAACCAGTTTCTGACCGAACGAATCAGATAGCAGGGCATCAACAACCGTGGCAGCGGTGGCACCTGGTGATGCCAGCTGTCCACTTGTCTTGAGGTCGCGGAATCGCGCTATATCGGGAAAGTCATCGGCGCTGCAGGCACGAAGATCTTCCTGCATGCCGGTATCGATTACGCCGGGCGCCAGGCTGGATATTCTGAGATTGGTAATGGCGTCCTCATGAACTGCCCTTGCATGATGATCCAGTGCCGCCTTGGTGGCGCAGTAGACGCTCCAGCCGGCATAGCCTACGCGCCCCGCACCGCTGGAAATGTGCATGATTCTTCTGTCTGGTACCTCGTCACTTGCGGCAATAAATGCGTTACTCAGTATCAGTGGTACCGAGATATTCAACTCAACGGCGCGGGCAATCTCTACATTTGCCTGCTTTCCCAGAGGCTTGACTGGGCTGACCACGCCGGCATTGTTAACCACAACGGCTTGCTCTGCATCTCCAACAAATGCTTTAAGACTGCCGCTTTCAATCCACGCCAGCAGCGCTGCACTATCGGACAGGTCAATGGTGACCTGCCTTAGTCCGGTTACGTCGGCAGAATGACTTCTCGACAAGCCAAGAACATCAAACCCTCGACTGAGAAGTTCGCTGGCGAGGGCTTGTCCAAGCCCTTTACTATGGCCGGTAACAATGGCCCGTAATGGCCTGTTCACAATTCACGCTCGAATAATGCCAGAAGCCTGCTCCAGGCACGTTCGGCCTGGGCTTTGTTGTAAACCCTGGAGTCCGGCGGGCACCAGCCATGCAGTGTGTTTTCGTAAACCTCAACCTCAGCACTGACACCGGCTTCGTCAAAGGCATCTCTTAAAAGCACTTTGGCGTTTGGATCTTTCGCGTCGTCGTTTTCAGCAATTGCGATAAGCATGCCCGCTTTGATTTTTGGGGCAAGTAAATGAGGACTGTCTTCAGCGTCTGTTGCCAGGCCACCTCCATGGAACGACCCTCCTGCACCGATTCTGTCCGGCATATCTGCGGCGAGGCGCATGGTGTAGGAACCGGTCATGCAATATCCTGTCGTGCCAATTTTTCTGCTTGTATCAACCGATGATTGGGCATCAAGAAATTTGACAAAAGCCCGACCATCGATAACACAGGTCTGTGGTGACAGTGAACGTGCATGCGGCATCAGGCGTTCACGAACTGCAGGGTCACTGAATGATTCCCCATCTTCAATGACTGCACCTTTGGCCGTGCGGTAGTAGGGGTTCACAACCAGGACTGTATAGCCTGATTCTGCGAGGCGTTTTCCCATCATGCGAAACGAGGTCCGTATTCCCATGATATCGGGCCAAATGATCACACCTGCGTGGGCACCACTTGCCGGGTGAGCGAAATAACAATCCGCCATGCCATCAGGTGTTTCGACAAGAACTTCCTTTTCAATCAGTTCCATTGCATTGGCGACCGCTGGAAGCATCATCGCAAGTGCTGACCCCATTCCGAGTTTGCTAAACTCACGGCGGGTCAATCCCTGCTTCCTGAAAAATTCTTCGTTGTCTTTTTCAGTGTACTCATCACACATTCAACATCTCCTGAAGTTTGTCAAAAGGAGCAATATTAGGCGTTCACCACTGAAACAACAATCGAGAGGTTTTAGCCGAAGATGAAATCAGACCTGTTGTTGACTTCGTATAGCAGAAAACTATACCAATCGATCACCCTATCCAATATTGCATTTATTAAGAGAGAATAGTCTAAAGGTTTCGATTGATGCATACCCGGATGCGGGTGACATACCGAATAAAAACATCAATTTAATGAACGAGTTGGGCAGTGAGCACTTAAGAAATATACTAAAGCAGTGTTTTAACTAGGTTATCGTTATCCGCTTTTCTAATTGCTGATCTATCCAGCCAGGTACAAGTCAGACAGGTTCGCGTTCGATCGGACACGTCATACAATGACCGCCACCACGTCCACGCCCGAGCTCGGAAGCGGAGATCGTGATGACCTCGATGCCTGCCTTGCGTAACAGGGTATTGGTGTAGGTATTTCGGTCATATCCAATCACCACTCCCGGGGACAGGGCCACCACGTTATTTCCGTCATCCCACTGCTCCCTTTCCTGCTGGTAGCGGTTGCCGCCGGTTTGAACAACTTCCAGTTTCTTGATACCCAGGCACTCCGCGGTCACCTCAATCAGGTGTCCTTTTTCAAGCCTAACATCCAGATCTCCTTCATTGTCACCGGGTCGAATGCTGAAGCACCGCAGCGCGTCGCAGACATCCAGGTAGGCAGTCGCTTTGTCAACGTCACATAGGGAAAATATGGTATCGAGGTGCATGGCTGCGCGTGAATGGGGCATCTGGCAGGCGACGACGCGTTCTGCGGCACCCTTGGCAAACAGGGCCTGGGCCATCTGGGTGGCAGCCTGGACGGTGGTTCGCTCACCCATGCCGATCAACACACAACCATTACCCACTGGCATCACGTCACCACCTTCGACGAAGGCCAGCTTTTGGTCGATTTCCGGATCACCCCACCAGATTTCAAACTCCCTCTCGGTGAAGAAGGGGTGATACTTGTAGATTGCAGCGGCTAAAAGTGTTTCCTGTCTGCGCGCTGGCCAGAACATGGGGTTTAGCGTGACTCCGCCATAAATCCAGCAGGTGGTATCACGCGTAAATGTACTGTTGGGAAGTGGCGCCAGTACAAACCCATCATCATCAAGATAGGAGCTAAAGATCCCTTCATGGGAGAATGGCAATTCACTTGGTGCAATACCACCAATCAGGTGACTGGCGAGCTGTGCAGAGGGCATTTCATCCAGCCATGGACGTGTTTCCTTTGCCATTACAACACCGATGTAGCCCGGTATGATCCTGCGATCAAGGATATATTTTCGGCCTTCGGGCAAATCCAGCACCTGCTCAAGCAGGTCGTGCATTTCCAGCACTCTCACACCACGTTCCTGCATCTTTGAGACAAAATCCCGATGGTCCCGTTTTGCTTGCTCCACCCAAATCACGTCATCATAAAGAAGGTCTGAACAGTTACTCGGTGTGAGTCGTTCATGGGCCAATCCTGGATGACAGACCATGACTGTCTTCAATACGCCAACTTCGGAGTTCGCACCCAAAATTTCTGCCATTTCTGCTTTCTCCTGTTTCCGGCAATGTCGGGACACCCATGACTTTAACAAAGTAAACGCTTTGATGTGGCTGCTCTGGCTTTTTGGGACCGGAAAGTATAAATTTACGAACCTCTGAATACTCACTTGTTATGCCAATATGACTTTTATGCTACCTATACCCTCAGCGGGAAATAACAGAAATCAAATGAAAACATTTTTGACAATATTTTTATTAACGGTATCTCTCTGGTGTTCACCGGTATTTGCTGAATTTTGCAACGTGGATTTTGAAAATGGTGCGACAGCATGCACCTTTAAAACTGACTATACGTCGAAGAACTCGCGAATTGCCGTTACATACACGCCACAGGGCTGGGCGATGACGGTGACGGTTGTTCTCGGTGAGTTCGTCATGTTTGAGGGCGATGCGAAGGCACATACGAAGGATGGTGAAATGTACAACCTTGAATATGTTTCCACGAGTCGTGACATGGCCCCCAGGCGATTGGTCAAGGAGATGCCTGTTTACCTTGTAAGTGAAGCGTTTCTGCGCGAATTGGGGA
>JAOUCZ010000166.1 GCA_029859505.1 Lysobacterales bacterium
GACAGGTGCTGCCTGCAGGAAGCGCTCATCAAAATCGTCCGGAAGCAAGGGTGCGCGTTCTTTAGTCCAAGCATCATCATAGGTGCCGGCATACTTACTACGGGCTTCCCAAAATGGAGGAACCGGACCAAGGCCTACTGGCTGCGGTTTGTCAAATGGCCCCTTGATTAGATGATCAGGATCTTCAATATTAGGCAATGCAACAGTTGAAGGATCCAGTTTCGACCGCTTGGCTATAAACCCCTTACCGACCGGATTAGCAGAGTGTGAAGCATGATATTTGCTGTTTTCATGGCTAGTGTCCAGACCGCCGTAAGCATTTTCCCATGTCAATGGCATACGGTCGAATGGCTCTGGTGAACTGATATTTCCGTATCCCGTACGGTCGCCAAAAACAACAGCCTTTTGCATCAACGACCCCACCCGAATACCAACATTCATCCGTCTGGTCATTCCCCCTTTAACAACAGCATGACCCGATAAGGTCACTCCGGTACTGGTCCGCACTGGCAGAAAATCAGAAGTGAGTCTAATGCTGGTTTCGACCGGATCACCATAATACTCATCAGCCTGGACGATTGGAGCCTGCTCTTTTGAAACAACCGTCGCACCTTGTGAAAAGTCGAAGGTCCCTTTTACAATCACCAGCAATGTTTCACGGCCGATGCGGTCAAATATAACCACGCGCTCCATTTCATAGGGTGTGCGGTTAATTACTTCCACGGCTTATTCTCTAAAGATTTAAACGGCATGTTTAATTAATCTCAACATGGCCACCCTTAATTCTGATTGGGCCTGTGGACCTGCTTAATAGGTTGGCTCCCCGGATCGTTATTTTGCCATTATTATCAATGACGATACTGGCTTTACCAACCCGCAACTCAAGCTTCTGCTCTGCTTTGATGAGAACGGTTTCACCATCCACCCTGGCGTGAACTTTCTTGTCACGACTTGCTGCTTCTAATGCTGTTGCAAAATCACCGGTGGGTTGCAGGCTGGCTATGGCAATGGGCTTTTCTGGATCATTGTTTTCAAACAACAATACCACCTCTTGTCCGAGCTGTGGTTCTCCTAATTTGCCAGCAAGGTCTGAAACCATACGGGCACGTAGTGGTTTGGTATCGCCACACTGCACTAGCAGGAAGCCGTCTTGTGGCACGTCGACAACCCGGCCCACCATTGGGCTAGTATCAGGCAGAACACTCCTGATTTTTGTATTTTTTACAAGCTTCAATTCTTCAACCATATTATGTTCCTCAGAAACCCTAATTCTGCTTGATAGGTTTGCCTCGCATGGTGACAGCACTTGAGCCAGTTATATTTATTTTTGCCCCTTTGATAACAATATTCCCACTATCTGCCATTGAGATGCTTGCTTTGCCACACTTCAGAAAAATCTGCTTGGCAGATGTTATCTTGACCTTCTTCTTCTCGGCTTCAATCACTACATCATTGTCTTCTGCCTTGATAGAGATCTTATCTTTTGCCTTAACAGTGACGTCTTTTGTTGATGCTTCGATAGTTACATTTTTCTTGGCACCAATATTGATATCCTTGTTCATTGCCTGGATATCAATATCCCGTGTTTTAGTCGATAAGGTCATACTCCACAATGCGTGAGCATTCACATCTTTCATGGCCCATAACTCAATGTTGGGAATCTTTTCAATCAGACCTTCGACCATTTTCATTGGAGCCTGTAATGTATCCAGTGCGGAAGCAGCAAGATCCATGAATGCACCCGCAGTGGCTTCAGGTGACGCACCACTTTCAATGGCGTCACTCAATGCTGAAGCCTTTGCTTCTGTGTCACCGGCCTGATCACTGAGACTGTCACTGGCGCTATCGGTGAATGAAGTCAATGCTGCAGCACCCTCCATAATAGCCGGAGACAGTGCATCTTTAGCACCCTGGGCAGAATCAGCTCCACCACCTTCCATCATCGCAGCTGGTGAACCTCCACCTCCTTTTTGAAGAGCCTCTGCAGCAGCCTTGGCACCACTCTCGATTTTACTGGCTACAAAATTCATCGCCTTTAAGTGAATACTCAGGTTGGTATGTAACGCATAGGCACCACCTGCTTCCAGCATCATGTTCTTACCCGATGTGGTGGTAATGTCTATATTGGCCTTATCATGAATATTGTCATCAGCCGTTCGGCTAATATCTGCACCAGCACTTCGACTGATAGAAGCGCCAGCATTTGTAGTTATTGATGTGCCAACCGTTTCGGCTTCGGCATCCTCAACTTTGATTGTGAGGTCTTTCTCGGCATGGAGATAAACTTCTTCGCTTCCTTTTTTGTCTTCAAAGCGGAGTTCATTAAAGTTATCAGGTCCACCATCTTGTGTGCTACGTGACTTGATGCCGCTCTGGGTCTTGTTCCCCTCAAGCTCATAAGGAGGCATATTTACCGCGTTGTACACTCTGCCCGTGATGATGGGCCGGTCAGGGTCACCTTCCATGAAACTGACAATAACTTCCTGGCCTATACGTGGAATATGCATCGCACCCCAGCGTTTGCCTGCCCACAACTGTGAAACACGAACCCAGCAGGAACTGTTTTCGTCATCCTTTCCATAGCGATCCCAGTGAAATTGCACTTTCACACGACCGAATGGATCAGTATAAATTTCGTCATTGGCAGGGCCAACCACGATTGCAGTCTGAGGGCCCTGAACCATGGGCTTTGCGGTTCTACGTTCGGCCCTGAAAGGTATGTTCTTATCCATTACCTCGATATCGCAGTGATACAGCTCCATGGAACCGCCACCACCCGTATCGAAATCCTTATTGTTAATGTAGTGACTTATTGACAACACCAGATACTTTTTGCCCTTAACCTGGTCATCCCGGGGATGGTCTTCTAAGGCAAATACGAAACCCGGGGCCATCCCCCGACTGGTGCCGCTTGCACGAATTCTTTCCTGCTGGCACTTAAGCTCCTGCAGTCTGATTTTTGCATAATTCTCTCCGTCATCCCTTGTCGGATACTCACCGGGGTAATCATATATCTCCGGATCAAGAGATGGTGGCATATCATGTTTGATATCTAACTTATTTTTTGAAAGAAGGTTTGTGTTCGGATTTTTGAAATTGAAATCCTGAACTGCATACTTGTTAGGCATGATGGACTGGATTGGTGTCCAGCTGTCCAGGTGATCTTCGAAAATTTCACCGCGGCTGCCTGACTTTGCATGAAACGGAACCGCCTTGTAATTCGGGAACGGACTGTGGGCAGAAACATCATCGGCCATTACCAGAACATGTCGTTCAGACTCGTGTTCGAAGTAGTAATAGATTCCTTCCTGCTCCATGAGTCTTGAAATAAAGTTAAAGTCTGACTCACGATACTGAACACAGTATTCCCAGGTCCTGTATTTTCCTTTGAGCAGATCTTTAAAATCCGCCATTCCATTGTCACTGAAAACCTGTTTGATAATATCCGGCACTGTCATTTCCTGAAAAATCCGACAGTCTGAAGTACGTGTAAGAAACCAGAACCAGGGCCGAACTGTTGCCTGGTACCTGCTGAAGCGGTCCTGTGCCCCTGTGTAGCGGAACTCTGTTATATAGCCATTAAAATAACGCTCACCTGAGTCCAGCACGACTGATACCGTGACTTGTTGTCCTACTACTTTATCGAAGTGCAGTTCAGCGTTCTCACTCATCAATTCCAGATGAAACTCAAATAAGCGCCCCATCTCTTCTTCGCCACTCATTGAATCGACCAGCAAGTCACCAGCTAATGAGGATTTGATTTTGACGGGGAAATTTGTATCTTCAGTCTTTTTTAATGCCATATGAGAAATCCAAATTGATTAATTAGAAACCCTAATTTCAGTTTAGCAGCAAATTTTCCAATATGAGTGCGGCTGTTGATATGAACAGGATCACATTTGATTCTTCTACATTCCTTCGGCTATCAGTTTTAACGACTCCGGGTTCAACAGAATGATCTTACCTTTTTCGAGTTCAATAATATCTTGCTCCTCCCAGTCCCGAAGCTGCTTATTGACGCTTTCTCTTGATGCATTAATCAACGTACCCAACTCATACTGTGATAGCTGAATATCCAACTTTACCGGCTCTGGATTCGGCCCTTGCCCTGTTGCGCCTGCATTCAAAAGAAACTTGGCAAGCCGTGCCGAAACATCAAGAAACACCGAGTCCTGGTATAGCTCATCCGTCGCCCTTAGACGGTTAGCCAGGGCTAACAGCATGCGAGTCAGGAAAAGCGTTGCCGTATGTGGATGTTCATTCAGCAATTTTTGGTACTCTGTATGACTCAGAACCAGTAATTCAGTTTTTTCTATTGCCGTAACCGTGGCGCTGCGCCGGCGGCCATCAATCATTGACAATTCACCGAAATAATCATCCGCTCGAAGAACGACAAATGATATTTCTTTACCTTCATCAGATAATACAGAGACTTTCAGACTCCCTGATACCACGATAAACATGTCACGCCCGCCACTACCCTGGCTGACAATGACAGTTCTGGGAGCTACGGTGCGCTGTGAGCACCGGTCAAGAATATGTGTTCGATCAAGCTCAGAGAGCCCTGAAATTAACGTATCGCGATTTTGCACTCCGCCCCCGGTAAGCATAGATGATTTTTAGTAAACTAAATGTATCGCGACTGTGGTATGCCTACTTTGTAAAACTCACAGCTATTAGTCACTCTCGTTCATAGTATAGTCTAGAACAAATTTGGAGTTCTGCACCTAATTACTTAATTAAAATTGATTACCTTTGAATGACTGAAAATTCGCCAACAGAGTTGACCATACTATTCGCAGATATCTGTCGAAGTACGGCACTGTTTGAGAAAATAGGTGACCAGGCGGCTCTGGACCTGATCATGAGGGCCTTGAGAATGACTGAAGATGTTGCCAGAAATAATCACGGTAACGTGATAGGTACCATCGGCGATGAGGTTATGTGCACTTTTTCCAGCCCCGAAGATGCCCTGATTTCCGCCAAACAGGTTCACTCACGAATGCAAAAGAGTGTTTCAATGCAGGAGCACCAGTTGGCAATGAGAGTAGGCATCAACAGCGGTCCGGTGGTGCTCACGAGCGATAACGTATACGGTGACACGGTCAATACTGCCGCGCGACTTGCTCAACAGGCTAAAGCAAATCAAAGCCTGATTTCATCTATGACAATCACTGCAACCAGGGAAAATCTTCGTGATCAACTGCGACTGGTTGGACAATTGAGCCTGCAAGGTAAGGCGGGCACAATCGAAGTACACGAATTACTGGAATCGGACGCCGAAGAAGCCATCACCGAGGTTGCGTCAACGAAAGAAATCCCGGCCCGTTCCTTTTTGATGACGGCACAATATCGAACCAGGCAAATGCGCTTCGACCCGATGCTGGTGCGTTTTCTATTTGGCCGTGGCATAGATTGTGACCAGGCGATTGATCACCCGACAATCTCCCGTGAGCATGCCGAATTTCAATACCGTGATGGTCAATTCCTGCTGCGTGATTTCAGCACAAACGGCAGTGTGATCCTGACAGGAAACAAAACCAAACAGATTCACCGTTCAAGCATTGTGCTTAAGGGCAGTGGGAAGATCTACCTGGGCAGAACCTTACACCAGCATCAGTATTGCATTGATTTCACCTGCGTCGGTGGCAGGTGAATCCTTTTCACAGCCATTGACTGATTGCTAACTGGTGTCCGCCTGGTTCGACAGGCACCGTTGTTTAGCTGAAGTTATAAACGAAATTATCGTCTACGGCATCAATCTCAATCGCGGTTAATGGCGTACCGTCTGCCATGCGGGTCAGCAGTTCACGGCTGATCTGCGGTAATACGGTGTTGGTCAGGATAGCGTCGATCATGCGGCCACCACTTTCCAGTTCGGTACATCGTGCGGCGATCAGCTCCAGCACTGCGTCGGTATAGCTAAGCGGAATTTCGTGATTTTCGGCCATGCGTTTAACTATACGTTTCAATTGCAGTACGATAATCAGATGCAGCACCTCATCACTCAGCGGATAGTACGGGATGCTGACAATTCGTCCTAGTAAGGCTGCGGGGAATATCTTCAACTGAGGTTCACGCAGTGCCTTGGCAATATCCTCAGGACCGGGCATCAATTCCGGGTCCTTGGCAAAATTCATGATCAATTCGCTGCCGACATTAGATGTCAAGAGTATCAATGTGTTCCTGAAATCAATCATACGGCCTTCGCCGTCTTCCATCACACCCTTGTCAAATACCTGGAAGAAAATCTCATGCACATCAGGATGTGCCTTCTCCACCTCATCCAGCAAGACCACACTATAAGGACGACGACGGACGGCTTCAGTCAGCACACCGCCCTCACCGTAACCCACATAACCCGGAGGGGCGCCCTTAAGAGTAGAGACCGTATGCGCTTCCTGGAATTCACTCATATTGATCGTGATCAGGTTTTGCTCACCGCCATAAAGTGACTCGGCGAGTGCCAGCGCTGTCTCGGTTTTACCGACACCACTGGGGCCGCACAACATGAACACACCAATGGGTTTGGTTGGATTATCCAACTGTGCCCGACTGGTCTGCACCCTGCTGACGATCATTTCCAGACCATGGTCCTGTCCGACTACACGCTTGCGCAAATGATCGGTCATATTCAGGATGCTTTCGATTTCATCCTTGACCATGCTGCCAACCGGGATTCCTGTCCAGTCCTCGACAACGGATGCAACTGCAGCTGCATCGACACTGTGGAATACCAGTGGCTGATCCCCCTGCAATTCTGCCAGTTCGTTCTGGAGGTCATCGAGACCCTTTCTCAATTCATCCTCGTTTGCTGGCGAGTCATCTTCATTGGAAGACGTTGCTTCTTCAACGTCACCGCCCTCTCCTGCTTCAGCAGTCTCTGCAATCACTCGTTCTGCGGATTCAGAGCTTTCTGATGATTCAGTTACTGGTGCCTCCTCTTCAGAAGCTACCTCATCATCATCTCCATTACCTTCAAGACTTACGAGGCGTTGACGCAGCGATAGAATCTCATCGACCAGTCCTTTCTCTTGCTCCCACCGTTCGGTAAGCTCAGTACAACGTTCGACCTCCTCGGCCAGTTCCCGCGCGATCTTTTCAACGCGTGCTTCATCAGCATGGCCTACCGCGCTCTCACGTCCAAGAATTTCAATTTCCAGTTCCAGGGCCGTGATTCGGTTTTTTGAATCTTCTAATGGTGCCGGAGTGGCATGCAATGCAACTGCAACGCGGGCACAGGCAGTATCCAGCAGGCTAACTGCTTTATCCGGTAGCTGCCGGGCGGGAATGTATCGATGCGCCAGGGTAGTGGCCGAAGACACTGCTTCATCAAAAACCTGCACCTCGTGATGACGCTCCATCACGGGAGAAATACAACGCAACATACGGATGCATTTCTCTTCACTCGGCTCACCCACCTGCACGGTCTGGAAGCGCCGCGTCAGTGCCGGATCCTTTTCAATGTACTTTTTGTATTCGGCAAATGTGGTGGCGGCAACCGTGCGCAAGGTACCACGTGCCAGGGCCGGTTTCAGCAGATTAGCTGCATCACCTGTACCTTCCTGGCCACCTGCACCAATCAGGGTGTGGGCTTCATCAATAAACAGAATAATCGGAGTTTCTGAAGCATGAACTTCATCAATGATTGTGCGTAAACGCTGTTCAAACTCACCTTTCATACTGGCACCGGCCTGTAACAGACCAAGATCCAGCACCTTCAGCGCAACGTTCTTTAACTGCGGGGGTACATCACCCGAAGCCAGCCGCATCG
>JAOUCZ010000167.1 GCA_029859505.1 Lysobacterales bacterium
AAGGAAGCGCTGCAGGCCAGCCAGGGTGAAACGACTTTCCTGGAAGCCAACTCGTTTGAGTCCCTGCAATTACTGGTGGACGAAAATCAGGATGTTGACCTGGTGCTTTTGGATTTACATATGCCCGGGGTTAGCGGTTTCGCCGGCCTGGTCTACCTGTGCAAACGTTATCCAAGCGTTCCGGTAGTGATCATTTCTGCAAATGAGGATCCGGTTGTCATCCAGCGTGCCCTGGATCATGGGGCCGCCGGGTTTATCCCGAAATCCTCGGATATCAAGACGATTACCAATGCGATTAACGACATCCTGATGGGTGAAATATGGGCCCCGGTCTCGACGCAGGCCAATTTACCGGGTAAAAACGTCTCCGAGCTGGAACTGGCTGAGCGTATGTCGCAGTTAACTCCACAACAATTCAAGGTGTTAATGATGGTATCGCAGGGGATGCTGAATAAGCAGATTGCCTATGACATGGGTATTTCGGAGGCGACGGTCAAAGCCCATGTGACGGCCATCATGAACAAGCTGGGAGTCACTAACCGAACCCAGGCGGTGTTGGCCGCAAGCAAACTGGATGTCATGTTGCCTGTATCGTAGTCCAGTGAAAAGGATCGGGTGTAATCAAACCTCACAGACCCCTAGGTATTGGTTTTCATCATGTTGGTCATTAATGCCCGCAATGCGGCCGGTCTGATTGGTTTGCGTAAAATCCCATAACCCCTGGCTTTGACGGTTTCCTCCAACTCGCTTGAGCGGTCGGCCGTGATGACAATAGCCGGTAGTGCGGTTGCGAGGATTTTGTCCAGGTGTTGCATCACCTGCAAACCGTTGCTTTGATCGTTAAGTTGATAATCCACCAGTACGAAATCGGGTGTTCCATGCATGAGCACCTGCTGCGTCGCCTGTGCCTGGGTCTCGGCCAGCAACACGGTAGGGCAGCCCCAGCGGTCAAGAAGCAGGTTCATGGCCTCGAGTATGTCCGGCTCATTATCCACACACAATACGACCAGGTCTTTCAGGCCGGTCGTATCGATATGGATGTTGACCGGGCTCTCTACAGGTGCAGGATCGGTATCCAGGGCCAGTGGTACCGTGACTGAAAAACAGCTTCCATGACCCGGTTTCGAGCTGACATCTATCTCGTGATTCAGCATCCGCGCAATCCGGTCACAGATTGCAAGACCCAATCCCAGTCCCTTCTCATCCATACGGCGGGCATAATCCAGGCGGTGGAACTCCTGGAATATGGCCTTCACTTCCGACTCGGCGATACCGACACCGGTATCCCAGATACTGATGCGCAGCTTGTCCCCGCGTACCCGGCAGCCGAGCAGCACTCCACCGGTTTCGGTGTAATGGATAGCGTTGGCAAGAAAGTTCTGTAATATGCGATATAACAGGTTTTGGTCACTGTGAATGACACGGTCCATCGGGTGAACCCTTAATACCAGGTCGTGGTTGCCTGCCAGGGCCTTGAACCGTCTGCGTAACTGCTCAAACAAATCGGTAACACTGATGGACTCGGGTTCCGGGTCATACATACCCGAGTCCAGTTTGGATATGTCCAGTAATGCGCTTAGCAATTGCTCAGAGGCTTTGAGACTGCGGTCAATACGTTTTACCAGGTGTGACTGCTCATCATCGGACCCTTCCTGTTGCTGGCGCAGTATGGAAACAAACAGGCTGGCGGCATTCATGGGTTGCAGCAGGTCATGACTGGCTGCTGCGAGAAAGCGGGTCTTGCTGTGGTTGGCCTCTTCGGCGGCAAGTCTGGCTTGTTCCAGTTCAGTGTTGGCCTCACTGAGTTCGAAGGTACGTTGCTGAACACGCTGTTCCAGTGTCTCGTTGACCAGTTGTAACTCGTGCTCGATGTCCTTGAAGTGCGTGATATCAGTGAAAGTCGTTACATAACCACCCCCGGGCAAGGGATTACCCTGGATTTCAAGGACCTTGTTACCTGACCATTTGCGCTCATATCGATAATCCTGACCACTACGTAAATGGCTCAGGCGTTTTTCTATTTCACTTTTTTGGTCATCAATCAATCCCCGTTTTGCATTCATCTCCATCAGCTCTGAAATCGGTTTTCCGATATGCAGAGTACCTTCCGGGTAGTCCATCAAGTCCATGTAGCGCCGGTTCCAGCCCACCAGGCGTAAACCCTGGTCAACAACCGCGACACCTTGCGAAATATTATCGAGTGTGGATTCCAGTAATTCACGGTTGAATTGCACTGCCTGTGATGTACGGTCCAGCAGTTCCATAACTGCTTCGGGCCCGAGGCCCTGGTGGTGCAATGCCGTACTTAACACGGTTCTTGCAGAGGCCGACCCGATCGCACCGGCCAGCAGGCGTTCTCCGAACTGGATTGTCTCAGGGGTAGCCAATGCACCCGGTAACAGTTTCGGTAAGCCCAGGTGATTCTTCACGGCCCTGCGTGTTTTGTTCATTCCCAGGAAGCGGCCAATGGTGTTTTCCAACTCCTCAATGGTGATCAGGCCACTGTTAAGCTCGGCGTCAGCGCCGCTTACCGTGACTGACCCTTTATCCGGTTTGAACAGGGATACAAGAATGATAGCTGTCGCATTTAGTAGCAGCGAAAACATGGCTCCCTGGTTAAAAGTCATGGAAGGAATGATGGCAAACAGAGTTTGTTGTTGATCAATGGTGGTAACAGATGGTAGTAACAACCAGATAACCCAGATGGTGACACCCAATGAGAGACCCCAGATGGCACCGGTTCTGCTGGCACCCCGCCAATAGATACCGATTAACATGGCGGGTGCGAACTGCGCTGCGGCGGAAAAGGCCAACAAGCCAATGGAGGCGAGTGGGACTCCGGCCTCTATGGCCTTGTAATAGGCAACGGCTGCAAGAGCCAGCAAGAGAATAGATATTCTGCGCACACGCAGCAGGGTTTGAGAAAGGTCATGCTGCCCGCGCCCTTTGGTCACGGCGCTGCGTAATAGCAAAGGCATCACGATGTCATTGCTGATCATGATTGCCAGTGCGACCGTAGAGACAATGACCATGCCGGTGGCTGCGGAAAACCCACCGAGGAACGCCAGCATGGTGAGTACAGGCCGGTCAAACGCCAGCGGTAGCGATAATACATAGGTATCGGGATTAACCTGCTGACCGGAAAACTGAGTTAGTCCGGCCAGGGCAATGGGTATAACCAGCGCAGCGAATATAATCAGGTAACCCGGAAATATCCAACGTGCGACACGCAGATCAGTCATGTCCCTGAACTCGACGATACCCACATGGAACTGACGAGGCAGACACAGGATAGCCACCATGCCGAGAATCAGTTGGATTCCGAAGCCTTCCGGTAATCTCCACGGGGTAAACAACTGCTGGTAGTCGGCGTTCTCACGCATGGTCTCCGCAACACTACCGAGACCGTTAAATACTCCGAATATAGCGAACAGACCAATGGCAATGAAGGCAAGTAACTTGACCATCGATTCGAAGGCGATTGCCCACATCAAACCCCGGTGATGTTCACTGGCGTCCATGTTCCGGGTTCCAAACATCATAGCAAAAACGGCTAGTAACAAGGCGATATACAAGGGCAGTTGGTCGGGGAGAACAGAGTTGTTACCTGTCGCCCGTGTGATCACATCGATACCGGTCGTGATGCCCTTGAGTTGCAGAGCAATATACGGCACTGCACCGATGACTGCGGCGCATGTGACCAGTACTGCAATCGTGTGGCTGCGACCATAGCGAAAGGCAATAAAATCCGCGATGGAAGTGATACGCTGGTCTCTGCTTGTGATGGCAATTCGACGGATGATATCGAAGCCGAACAGCATCATCAGTACCGGTCCAAGGTAGATGGGCAGAAACCCCCATCCGGTGGAAGCTGCACTGCCTACGGCTCCGTAAAACGTCCAGGATGTGCAGTAAACCGCCAGTGAAAGAGAGTAAATAATGGCTTTGAACTTGCGATGGTCGCGCCCGATCCTTTGCTTATCACCGTACCACGCGATCGCAAATAGCAGGCCCATATAGGCCAGTACGATCAGGCTTAGCTTCCAGGGGTTAAGCATATGTCACGAAGTATTTTCAGTATTGTTCAAACGGACCATTCTCAAAGTTGAGCGCTCTCTACGACTAAAGTAGGAGCGTTATGCTTGTGCTCTGAACGTACCATAGTGATCGGGAATTTACCATCTAAGAGAGGCTACCCACATGAGTGAACAAACACAAAGACAAGCTTACTGGATCGCCAACCTGAAGCTGGTGGCATTATGCCTCAGCATCTGGTTCGTCGTGTCATACCTATTTGGAATCATCCTGGTTGATCAGCTTAACGCCATCAAACTTGGCGGTTACGGGCTGGGCTTCTGGTTTGCCCAACAGGGTTCAATGTATATCTTCGTTGTCCTGATTTTTTTCTATGCTAACCGCATGAAAAAGCTCGACGAAAAATTTAACGTGCACGAAGACTGACGGAGAAAAATAATGGATCTTAAAACACTAACTTTTATAGTCGTCGGAGCCACTTTCGCCTTATATATTGGTATTGCTATATGGGCCCGGGCGGGAACCACAAAAGAATTCTACGTGGCGGGCACGGGGGTACATCCGGTTGCCAACGGTATGGCTACTGCTGCCGACTGGATGTCTGCAGCATCATTCATTTCCATGGCGGGTCTGATCGCCTTCATGGGTTACGATGCGTCGGTTTACCTGATGGGCTGGACCGGTGGTTACGTCCTGTTGGCTCTTTTGCTAGCGCCTTATCTGCGTAAATACGGGAAGTTCACGGTGTCGGAATTTATCGGCGAACGATACTATTCCAAAACCGCGCGTATGGTGGCCGTGTTGTGTCTTGTCGTGGCCTCAGTGACCTATGTTATCGGCCAGATGAAAGGCGTCGGTGTTGCTTTCTCACGCTTCCTGGAAGTTGATTTTACCACCGGGGTTTTTGTGGGTATGACGATCGTGTTCATCTACGCGGTTATGGGTGGTATGAAAGGAATTACCTATACGCAGATCGCACAATATTGTGTACTGATTTTCGCCTATACGGTACCCGCAATCTTCATTTCGCTGAACCTGACGGGTAACCCGATTCCACAACTGGGCCTGGGCAGCACCATGGCCGACGGCTCTGGCATAGCGCTATTGGACAAACTGGACATGATTGTGAATGACCTCGGCTTCGCCGCATACACGGCGCAGAAGAAGTCGACACTGGACATGTTCCTGCTGACCATGTCGCTGATGATCGGAACGGCCGGTCTGCCGCACGTCATCATGCGTTTCTTCACGGTGCCGAAGGTAGCGGATGCACGTTCTTCAGCCGGTTGGGCGCTGGTGTTTATCGCCATACTTTATACAACTGCACCTGCAGTTGGCGCGATGGCACGCCTGAACCTGATGGAAACCATCCAGACCGGTGAGGTGGGTTCTACGGATGGCAACCTGGTCTATGCAGATCGGCCCGAGTGGTTCAAGAACTGGGAAACTACCGGTTTGTTAAAGTTTGAAGACAAGAACGGTGATGGCCGCATCCAGTATTACAATGACAAGGATGCAGAGTTTGCCGCAAAGGCCGCGAGTTTTGGCTGGACAGGCAACGAGATGGTCAAGGTCGACCGGGACATCATGGTACTGGCCAATCCGGAAATTGCTAATCTGCCCAATTGGGTAATTGCCCTGGTTGCCGCCGGTGGTCTGGCAGCGGCGCTGTCAACGGCAGCCGGCCTGTTGCTGGCCATATCCACAGCCATTTCGCATGACGTGATCAAAGGTATGATTTCGCCGGATATTTCGGAGAAGAAAGAGCTGTTGGCAAGTCGTCTTGCCATGGCGGGTGCTATTATCGTGGCAGGCTATTTGGGTATGAATCCACCCGGGTTTGCGGCACAGGTGGTGGCGCTGGCCTTTGGCCTGGCGGCATCTTCAATATTCCCGGCCCTGATGATGGGTATCTTTAACAAGAACATGGATGACAAGGGCGCTATTGTCGGTATGTTGGTTGGTCTGTTATCAACGTTGATCTACATATTCTGGTTCAAGGGGTGGTTCTTTATTCCTGGAACAGAGATGGCAGTAAATACGGCGGATAACTGGTTCATGGGTATTTCACCCGAGTCATTTGGCGCAGTGGGTGCAATGCTTAACTTTGCCGCTGCATATGTCGTTTCCAAAATTACGCCTCCCCCACCGGAGCATATCCAGCACCTGGTGGAAGATATCCGCGTACCTATGGGTGCAGCCAAAACAGCAAGAGATCATTGATAGAAAGCTGTGAATAGAAAAAGGGTCAGCATTCGTGCTGACCCTTTTTTTCTGTGGCAGAAGTCTTAGAATGACCCCATGAGTACAAACTTCAATGATGTTACTTTCGCGGCCGAATTCCTGCATACGGTTCAACCATTCAATGCATTGGCTGGGGAAGACCTGCAATGGTTGGCCCGGAAACTGGAAGTCAACTACTACCCCCAGGGAAAATCCATTTTCGCATCCCGGCCCTCACCCGGACTGGCCATTATCCGCAAGGGTGCGGCCCGTTTACTGGATAAAAATCATAAATTTCTGGACAAGCGTTCGGAGGGAGAACTATTCGGACATGAAATCTATTTTCATGGTGAGTTAAAAGACTACTTTGCAGAAGCTGAAGAAGATTGTCTTCTGTGGCATTTGAGCCCGGAGGATTTTCAGAAACTCTGTTCTAAGTATCCGCTGATCGGTGAGTACTTCAGCAGCCATCTTAAATCCCGCTTGTCTGCGGCGATCCAGGTAAAACACACGGTCACGCAGGTTGGGGGTCTTCTGAATCGTGAACCGGTGCTGGTCGATAGTGAGGTCAGTATTCGTGAAGCTGCGCAGGAGATGAGTACAGAAAAAGTCTCCAGTATCCTGATTGTACAAAACGGCGAACTATGCGGGATCGTGACAGACAAGGATCTGCGCCAGAGGGTACTGGTAGAAGGGCTCGATTCAAGTTTACCCATCAAGACCGTCATGACTGCGAACCCCAGGAGCATCCCTGCTGACACGGATGTGGATTCGGCCTTGCTGATCATGATGCGAAGAAATTATCACCACCTGCCGGTTGTTGATGGACTCAAACCACTTGGCCTGGTAACCGCCGGTGATATTCTGCGGGCACAATCGGAGCACCCCTTGAGGCTGGTCCGGGATATTTACAAAAAGAAAAGTATAGATGAGTTACTGGTACTGAGTCGGCGATTGCCTTCCCTGTATGAACGTATGGTTAATCTTGGCCGGGGTGTCGGGCAGATCGGGCGAATGGTCACCCATGTGACCGATGCCTTTACGGTCAGGTTGATTCAGCTTGCTGAACAGCAATTGGGGCCGCCTCCTATGGCTTTTGCATGGGTCGTTTTCGGTTCGCAGGCACGTGAGGAGCAAACCGCCAGGACCGATCAGGACAACGGGATTATCCTTGAGCGTGATACCACCGAGGATGAAGGCCGGTACTTCGCGAAACTTTCCAAAATGGTCTGTGATGGTTTGGATCAGCTTGGATATGTTTACTGTCCCGGTGAGGTTATGGCTCTCAATATCAAATGGCGGGTCTCACTACCTAAGTGGAAGCGCTATTTTAACCATTGGGTCGACGAGCCAAGCCCGAAGTCGGTGATGCATAGCAGTATATTTTTTGACATTCGCTGCGTACATGGTGAATCCACACTGGTGGATGGTCTCCAGGAACACGTTAGTGAAATTACCCGGAACAACCG
>JAOUCZ010000390.1 GCA_029859505.1 Lysobacterales bacterium
AGATCGTCATTCAAAGAACTTTCTTGGTGGAGGCGGGTGCTGCATCAATTCCTCCCATCGGGAATCTGTTTGCAGATCCTTAAGGAAAGGTCGATAGTTCAATTCGTTCCAAAGGTAAGGATCAATTTTCATCGCCCGGTTCAGCCACTCGAAGGCATTATCCGGCTCGCCGCGCCAAGCGTATATTTCTGCGATATCGAAGTTCTCAAAATCGGCGTATGCATCAATAAACTTTTCCAATGCCGTATCTGCTTCATCTAATCGACCCTGTGAGTGAAAAATCATGGCCTGGTATTGGAGTTTCCGGTCACCCGAATTTCCGATTTGAAGCCCGTCATCCACCTGGTTAATCAATTTTAATGCCTGGTCAATCTGACCTTGCAGCAAACGAATATTGGCCAGGGACTCAAATCCAGCCGGGTTGCCGGGTGCCAATTCAATTAGCCTGGCTATGTGCTGTTCCGCTTCATCAAGCTCACCAAGTGAAATCAGGTGATAAGCCAGGTTGCCCCTGTTTACGATACTCAACGGGTCCAGTGCCACCGCACGTTTTTGTAGCTCGATAGATTTTTCAATATTGCCCTGCATCCACTCCAAGGTAGACATTAATGTGAGCACCAGCGGGTTATCCTGGCCGAGTTTAACGGCAAGGTCCCAGTGTTTTTTGACCAGTTTGCCGTTCGCACCTGAATTCAGGAGCGCCAGGCAGTAGCGTATGTGTGCTTCGGGATTTTCAGGCTCCAGTGTTATGGCGGTTTTAGCAGCAAAAAGGGAGCGTTCCAAATCGGGTGGGTCCAACAGCCACGCGTAAAGAGGTGACAACCCAACCCAGGCGGCTGCGTTGTTCGGATCGAGTTCCGTCGCCTTCTCAAACTTTTTCAATGCGAGTTGCAGGTCGCCCGCATTTCGCCGGTTAAATAAATGCCGGCCCTGCATGGTTAGTTCAAAGGATTCAGTGTTCAAAACCCTTGCCTGTGGTACCTCGCCCAACAGGGTTATTTTCAGTGAGTTGGTGACCGCCGCTGCAATTTCATCCTGGATGGCAAAAATGTCATCGAGTTTGCGGTCGTAGGTCTCCGACCACAGGTGAAAGCCGTCATCCGCCTTGATTAGCTGGGCTGTTATGCGGATGGTGTCACCACTTTTACGCACACTACCTTCCAGCACATGGGCCACTTCCAGTTGTTTGGCGATCTCAGTTAGTGGAATGGTTTCGAGTTTGTCCTTGTAGTAAAAGCTGGAGGTTCTGGCGGCTACTTTCAGCTCGCCGATACCTGCCAGCAGGTTCAATAGTTCTTCGGTCAGTCCATCGGAAAAATATTCCTGCTCCGGGTCAGACGACAAGTTGATGAATGGCAAGACTGCTATAGACTTGCTGTTGAAGGTTTCCTTTGCCGGCGCTTCAGCCTCGGTGGTAACGGTGACGTTTTCGCCCGGTGCCTGTGGTTTCGGTGTAGAAAGTACAAATTTGTCGAATGCAAAGTAAGCAAGTGCTATTGCCATTAATACAGTAATGGTGCGGTTCAGGGTTTGTTTGGATTTTCCGCGCGTGGCGCCGTGCCGGTCAACATCCTGTTCACGCTTCAACCCTTCCGGTGTCATCTCGAAAGCCCATGCGAAAAACACGGCGATGGGAAAACCCAGTATCAGGAAGAATGCCAGCAGGGAATTTGCCCATTCGGGCAGGTGTAATGCGGGCCCCATGGTATCGCCCACCTGCATGACAAGCCATGCGATGACAAGGTATGCAATGGCAACGCGAAAGACATTGCGGCGTTTGAGCTCTTGATAAATAGACATCAGGCCGGTGTTGGGTGCTCCGTGGTTCAATTTAAGAATATACCTTTCAAACAGTTATAACCAGTTATGAGGAGAGTGAGGTTATGGGAAAAGCGATGTCACTCTGTCCTGACTTTCCGTTGGCATTTGTTCATTAAACCTCTATGATTAATGATAATAACTATCAAATAGAAGCCAACCATTGTCATTTTTCAACGAACTGAAACGCCGAAACGTATTTAAGGTCGGTGTCGCCTACATTGTGGTTGCGTGGTTGATCATCCAGGTGGTTGACGTCGTTATCAACAACATCGGTGCACCGGGTTGGGTATTTCAGGTGATTCTGTTGTTGTTGGCTATCGGTCTGCCTCTCATCCTGTTATTCGCCTGGGCGTTTGAAATGACGCCGGAAGGTCTTAAACGTGAAAAGCAGGTGAGTCCTTCGCAATCCATCACCACCCAGACCGGTCGTAAACTGGACTTCATGATTATTGGCATATTGCTGA
>JAOUCZ010000391.1 GCA_029859505.1 Lysobacterales bacterium
GGTTGCCTCGTATCCTGGCCGACTCGCCGTTACCTTCTGAAAGGAACCGCTCGGCAATTTGCCGGCGTTCACTGATCATGCGGTCGTAGATTTTCGGGCGCACGCTCTGGTTGTAGTTGATGCGCTTGAAGCGGATGTCGAGCAGTTCGATACCAAATACCTGCACCTTTTCTGCTGCAGCGGTAAAGATCTCGTCCTCTACCAGCTTACGTCCTTTCTGGATAGGCACCAGCGACCTCATTTTCACTTCCTGCTGTGCTGAGGTCATCATGGAATCACGTAAGGGCACACGATCTTTTGTCGTACGAATGATTTCAATCAACTCGTGTTTGGCCACGGCATTTCGCGTTTCACTACCCAGGATGTCATCGAGACGTGACTGGGCACTGCGCTCATCCCGCAGACGCAAGAAGTACTGTAACGGATCAACAATTCTCCAGCGCGCAAACAGGTCAACAGAAATATACAGTTTGTCTTTGGTTGGCATATCCGAAGGGGCACCATCCCACTCCAGCACCCGTTTATCGATCGGATTGACCTCCTGGATAAACGGGACCTTCACCTTTAGGCCCGCCGTTGTTACCGGCTCACCTACGGGTTTTCCAAACTGGGTGACGATAATTTGCTGCACTTCGTTGACGGTGTATATGGCATTTATCAAGACAAATGCCACGACGGCCAGAGAAACCAGGCCTGCAATATTTTTGCCCTTACTCATGGCTTGTCTCCTTTTTGAGTATCAAGGTTGAGCAAAGGTAAAATCCCCTTCGACTCTTCGTCCACTATGATCTTGGATTGTATTTTCGGCAGAACTTCCTGCATGGTTTCTATGTAAATGCGGCGACGGGTTACCTCGGGTGCCTTACTGTACTCTTCAAACAAGGCATTGAAACGGCTGGCATCGCCCTCCGCTTCGTTGATTCTCTTGAGACGATAGCCGTCTGCTTCACGGATTCGCTGATCCTTTTCGCCTTCAGCCAGCGGGATCACCTTGTTGTAATCACGGCGGGCCTCGTTAATCAGCTTTTCTTTCTCTTGTTGGGCCTGGTTCACCTCGTTAAATGACTCCTGTACCGGTCCGGGTGGATTGATGTTCTTTAACTGCACCTGGTCGATACTGATACCCATTTCATATTTAGTGGCGAGTGCCTGCATTTTCTCCAGCGCTTCAATTTCGATTTCCTGCCGGCCAATAGTGATTACCTCATCCACGGTGCGGTCACCTACGACCTCGCGCATGACAGACTCAGAAACATGTCTGAGCGTGCCCCTTGGCTGGCGAACTTCAAAAAGAAACTTGAACGGGTCAGAAACACGGTATTGAACCACCCATTCCACCAGTGCCGAGTTCAGGTCACCGGTTACCATTTCGGTCTCAAGTCTTCCATCACGGGATGTCTGGAAAGGGTCCTGGGCACCCGGGGTGGCAAATCCGAATTCCTGCTTTAATTGCCTTTTGACAGGAACGACAGAAGCTACGTCCACACCGAATGGCAGTTTGAAATGCAAGCCGGGCGGGACTTCCTTGAGATACTTGCCAAAGCGTTGGATAACGGCGACCGAGTCACTGGGTACAGTGTAGTAGGCGGTCCATGCAGCTATCCCAAGCAGAATTACGATTACGAGGCCGGTTCGTCCGCGCGAATTTCCTCCCGGTACCATTTGTTTGAACTTGTCCTGCCCCTGCTGGATTAATACTCCCAAGTCAGGTGGAGCGCTATTTCCAGGACGGCCTCCGCGGCCATTATTGTTTTGCCAGGACATTTGATTCCTCTCTATTGTGTTGGTGGTATTCGCATATTGTATACCTTTGTGCACTAAATGCTTTATAACCGGTACCTCAGCCAACTCGAACCATCATGTTGTATCGTCGAAGAGTATCCGTGTCATAAGATAGTCTGCTGCTGCTTTGCTAAAGGGCGCCGCTGCAATCGGTTGGCGAGCGGAAGGTGCAACGGTCTTGCGTCAGGTCAATTTCTGGTGAGATCCACCATGCTAATATCACAAAATCGGCTAAAAAGCGGAGGATGTAGTCATGCGGTTCATCCCTAGTTCCGTCATCGGCAAACTGTACAACCGTACCAGTTTGAGAAATGAAAATGGTCTTGTTCGGTTTACGCTCAAGAACCGTCTCAGTCCGGCGGAAATTCACGAAATATTACACATTGAGATCAATGGTCAACCCGTTTCCCGTGACCGCGTCTCCGTTTCAATTGAACAGAGTGAAGTCATACCGTTGAGCATGTTGAATCCGGATAATCCAATGGATTTTCCACTGGGGCGC
>JAOUCZ010000168.1 GCA_029859505.1 Lysobacterales bacterium
ACCAAGGCTGAACAAGGCGCCTTTCAATTAATTGCCACCGTGTTGGCGGTTGTGGGCACCATATTACTGTTCATAAGCTTCTTTTCCACCAAAGAGCGTATCAAGCCACCTAAAGATCAGGTCAATAATATCGTTGAAGATTTCAAATGTGTATTTGGCATCCGGGACTGGTTGATCCTGTTCATGCTGGGCATCGTGACCTTTATACTGATCAACATTCAGGGCGCCGTCGTCAATCAGTATTTCAAGTACTTTGTCGGCAGCGAAAACGACACCACCATCTTTTACACTTCCACCACCCTTTGCCTGATATTTGGGGTGTTATTAGCCAGCCCACTGGTCAAACATTTTGAAAAACGCAATGTTTACCTGGTCTGTTCGGTGCTGTCCGGTGTCCTGACCATGGCCTTGTATCTCCCGGGTCCGGAAGATGTTTACCAATTACATACCATCAACATTTTATCCAAACTGGCAATCGCACCAACCATTCCGCTGTTATGGGCGATGATTGCAGATACCGCAGATTTCTCTGAATGGAAGAACAATCGACGGGCGACAGGACTGTTTTTCTCCGCTACGACCTTTGCTCAGAAAATTGGCGGTGGTATTGCCGTTGGCATTGCCGGCTTACTACTCACTATTGCCAATTATGACGGTACAGCAGTACAGCAAACCGACGAAGCATTGAATTCATTGCGCCTGATGTTTTCGGTGATCCCCGGAGCCCTGTACGTACTTACCGGTGGGTTATTGCTTCTTTACCACCTGAGTGACAGCAAACTTGAAGAAATAAGGATCGAATTGGACCAGAGGCGACTATCTGAGTAGCAGAGCGGAGCGCGTAGCGGGTTCAGAGTAGAAACTCCGACACTTTACTCCAGCTCCGGTTTTGGTTTTACACAAAACGAAACTGTTTGGAGGCAAACCAGCCAACCACTAATGTCGCAACAATAAGTATAGCCATATGCGGCAAGGCACTTTGCCATGGCATGTCAAAACTTATCAGCTTGTGCAGAGCGTCCATGGTCCAACCGGTTGGTGTGAATGGCTGGAGTTGCTGCATCCATGCCGGTGCGACCTCAATTGGCCACCAGCAACCACCGAGAGCCGCAAGCACCATGGTAGCGAATGCACCAAGATTGGCAGCCTGGCTGTCAGTCCTGGCGAGGCTACCTAACAACAGGGCCAGCGAGGTACACAACGCCCCCCATGCCAGCAGGATAATCACGACCATTGGTAGCGCCTGTCCCCAGTCCATATCAAACAAGGGTGTAAAAGAAACCCCGATGGCGACCGCAATCTGAACCGTGGCCAACGCCATTCGTCCGGCCCACTTGCCCATGACCACCTGGCCACGTGTCAAAGGAGCGGAAGCGAGCCGTCTCAACAACTGTTTTTCACGGTCATCCACCAGCATGGCCGCGCCGGAAGTGAGCAGAACTAGCAGGGTAAACATGACCAGCGTTCCCGGGATGGCCTGCTGAAAGCCCGAGGGAATCTGCATTTGACGGCCTGCAGGGCTTACCTCAAGTATCACTCCGCGAGGTTCTGTTGTTGCCAGTACCAGTTCATCAGGCGAAATAGCAGTTCCGGACGATTTAATTACGATCACATCGCCAAGTACTGAAAATGCCGCTTTCTGGATTCGGAAAAGATCGTATTGATTACCATATCCGCTACGCAGGCCTTCATAGGCAATGGTTACGGGTTTTTGTGCCGCGAGTAGTGCGGTGAAATCAGACGGAATGACGAGTCTGCGAATCTTTTCTGCTTCCTCCCCATCCTTCGGAGCCTCGAATTCTTCGGGTCGAATGATACTGAAGAGATTGTCCTCCAGACGAGTCTCGAGATGCTGCGAAAGAAAACCACCATCCTCGTTTTCCACCAATAACTTGACCGGCGTATCGGTGAAACTCATACCACCCTGCGTGACCGTTCCGATAAAGTAGAAAAATACCACGGGCATGATGAACAACCATAAAGCGGTCGAACGCTCTTTCAGAGCCAGTTTCAAGTCTGTCCTGGCAAGTAACGCTATTGCGCTGAAATAAGCCATTATTGCGCCCTCACGCTAACGCCTTCCTGGTTGAAATCCAACCAGCCAGCAACACCAGAACCAGTGCGACGGCCATGATGCCCCACACATGAATAAACATACCGGAGGCACCATATTCACCGGTAAAGTAGCCCTTCATCGGTTCAACTAAACGTCCGTTTGGTGTGTATTGTGCGATTGTGGCGATGAACTTTGGCATGGTTTCTGTCGGGAAAAAACTGCCTCCCACCATTAACAAAGGAAACATGATCAGGGTCGAGATCATCCCACCTGCCTTTTTAGAAGGAGCCAGAACCTGTATAAGCGACAGAACTGAAAACAGGATTGGTCCGGTCAATGCCAGCCAAGCCAGTGCAGTAAAAAACTTCTCAAAGCGGATATCCAGATATAAGAACCCAGCCAACAAAATTGGGAAGGCAACCACCGCAGTTAGAAGCATTGCCGTGAACCACTGTGCGATCCAAAATGAGAAAAAGGCATTGGGACTGGCCACCCAGCGTCCGAGTGTGCCCTTTTCCTTTTCTGTCCAGAAATTAGTTGACTGACCATTGGCTGCGAAAAACGCGGCCATTACCAGGATTCCAGGAAACATCAAAAGCGCAAAACTAACCGAAGCGGTTTCCGGTTGTGGCGTGATATCTTCAACGGTCATGGCTGGCGGAAATACGAGGTCGGCAATGCCGCTTATCTTGTCGGCGATGTTAGCGGAAAAAACCGACGTCGAAATACCCGTCAGTTCATTACCATCCAGGCTGCGAGCAATAATTTTCAGTTCTTCGCCGAATACCTTATGCAGGTAATCACCCAGATCCAGCAATGATTCAAGCATTTCCCGGATCAACCGCGGTGAAATTGATTGGGACGGATTCACTGTGAGTTGTAACGCCACCTCTTCACGCTCCAACCAGGCTTTGCCGAAACCTTTTGGAATTATCAGGTGACCGCTGCCGTCGCCCTCATTGATACGTTGCTGGCCCGCCTCATGATCGACTTTCTGAAGCATGATCATGTCCGTGATCCGATCCTGGCCCAGTGCGCTAATTATTCCCTGGCTTACGAAGCTGTCATCAAGATCAGTGACTAACAATTGCGCTTTTATGGATGGCTGACCACCACCTCCGCCCATCACCGTGGCCATAAGAAAGCCAACTGCAAGCGGAATCATGATGGCGGAAATCAATCCGCCCGGGTCGTTAAAACGCCGTTTCATTTCCTTGATAACGGTGACGAAAATAAACCGCATCAGGCACGCAGATCCTTGCCTGTAAGTTTCAGGAACAGGCTTTCCAGGTTTGGTTCTGATAAGCGTGTGTCACGAATATCAGCTCCCGTGGCACTTATCGCCTGCAGGACTGCAGGCAAAACACGGGCGCCTTCACTAATGGTGATCATCAGGGATTCAGGTGTCAGAGAGAGAACCCCGGCATTCAGACCTGCAATCACCGGTTCCACTCTGGAGGCCTCGAAGGAACCGGTCAGGCGGATGATATCGTTGCCACCAAATTCGGCTCGCAGCTCGTCCAGTGTTCCCCCGGCTATGATTTTTCCATGGTCGATGATGGCCAGTTCATCACAGAGTTTTTCTGCCTCCTCCATGTAATGGGTGGTGTAAAGCACACAGGTTCCCTTGGTTTTTTCCTCTCGCACAAGATCGAACAAACGTTCCCTGGATTGCGGATCAACACCGACGGTCGGTTCATCAAGCAGCAGAATGGCAGGTTCGTGCACCAGTCCACAGCCAAAGTTCAGCCGTCGCTTCATACCGCCTGAATACTGTTTTGGCAAATCACCGGCCCGGTCCATCAAGCCTATCCGGTTGAGAACATGATCGACACGCTGTTTCAACCCATCACCCTTGAGACCATAAGCCGCACCCCAATAGGCAAGGTTGTCCCGGGCAGAGAGGTCTTCATAGATGGCCAGTTCCTGGGGAACGATACCCAGTGAAGACTTGGCTTTGACAGCGTCACCTGCGAGGTCAAAACCACCCACCCTGATGGTGCCGGCGGTGGGCTTGAGCAACCCTGAGATGCAACTGATGGTGGTCGATTTACCTGCGCCGTTAGGGCCCAGTAAACCAAACACCGTTCCCGGTCTGGCAGAGAAGCTTACGCGGTTCACTGCGATCAGATCACCATATGACTTTTGTAAATCTCTGACCTCTATCAAGGTATGTCACCTCTTTTTAGTAATTTCCTGCGAAAACAGGAATACCCGCCACGTCTATATCAGAATAACGGGTATATTCACTTTCTCGGAAATTTAAATCGTATAGGTAATTATAGTCAGGATATTCAATTATGGTTTCCAACCAGCATTGCACCCGCTTATTAAGCCGGGTTGCTGGTCACAATCATGGTGATCATCCAGCCGGCTAGCTGCAATTCCCCGTAATGCGAGTCAATTCCACGGTTGTCTTAACTTCGGCTGAAATGATCTCAAAGTTGACGTGGTTACAATCCACCGTGATGAAACGGCCGGTACCCCATTCGCTCTCTTCTACCGGGTCGGGCTGAAGAAACCTGCCGCCGCTGGTCTGCAGAATGCTGACTTCTGCGACATCACCAGAAATTTCACCATTGAAGATAAACCAGCGTTTCTCACCATTTTCATCATATGTATACCAGAAACCAACCAACCTGTTGCCGTCATCAAGAATCTCCAGTGTTACCCCCTGGCCATCCGTTTGTGGATCGTACCATGCACCATCATAGCGATTATCCAACCTGGGATTTAATTCTGGCAATACGACTGTTCTGAGGATTGTGCCGATTCCTGGGCCTGTATAGTCGTAGTCATCAGCCACACTGACGAACACCACATCGAGTTCCGGAATGACCAGGATGAACTGATGCCCCCAGCCGTCAGCATAGTAAGCAGGAAAACTCCGGCCGCGTGTGTCGTTCAGCCGGGTAACCCACCACTGGTATCCATAACCGGAGCCCGGGTTGGTAAACAGTTCCGTGTTTTCAGAATTACTGTAGGTTTTCCATGATGCGTCAATCCATCCTTTATCCAGGATCCTGCGGCCGTTATAAACCCCGTCATCAAGATAAAGCTGGCCAAATTTGAGCATATCCCGCGGTTTCATCCATATCCCGAAACCCAGCGGTTCGTCCTCATCGGGGTTCGGCCAGTCGGTCAAGCCGCTACCTCTGCCGCCGGCACTCCAACCCTCCCAGTGAATGTTGCTAATACCCAGGGGTCCAAATAGCTCAGCCATGGCAAAGGCTCTCGGGCTCATACCGGTAGTTGAGCGAATCATTCGGCTCATAAGCGTAGAAACGCCGGTGCTGTAAGCAAACTTTTCACCCGGTTGGGCATCGATCGGAGTAGTCAGCACGTTTCGATACCAGTCACCTGATGCGATCATGCCATATAAGGGGTTATTTACATCCCTGTAATCAAGGGTCCATTCATCCCATGTGATGCCATGCCTTTGCTGCAGAACCGCCTCCACGGTAATCGCCTGTTTGTCACTAAAGCTTCCGGTGCTCATCGGGTAAAGCGCATTGAAGAACTTTGGTAATTGGTCATCCGTTTGAATCTTGCCCTGACGGTTCGCAATGCCGATCAAGGCAGAACCAACACTCTTGGTGACGGAGTTGAGTACGTGAAGCTCATTAACAAAAGTACCGCGGAAGTAATCCTCATAAATAACTTCCCCATGACGGGAAATCACCACGGCCTTAAGGTTTCCATAATCGCCATTGGCAATGTCATCGCTCAAGCCATCAAAGGGCTGTGCATGCAGTTGAGCACAGAAGAAAAGGGCAAACAGAACCGGGAGTCTTTTCATAATTAGTATGATAGTAGAAATGGTGTGGAAGCGCTCTTTTCACAGGTCAGTCAAGCAATTGTCCATTCTCGTCAAGTGAAGCAACAGATGATTGGTTAATCTATATTCCCATAAACGGAAATAGAACGTATGAAGTCTACTGGTCTGCCATTTCTCGCCCGTGTCGCAATTGTCACGATTATGTTTCAGTCCGCCGCTTTCGCTATAGAGCGACCCATACCCGGACTTGACGGAACGGATGGAGGTTCTCTCGAAACCGGACAATCTCTGCCGCATCTCGATATCCGGGAGGGAGGAGAAATTTATGTTGGCGAGAACTCTATCGTTAAAATGCCCTGGAGCTCAAAGTCGTTCGAAAGTACTGACAAAGTGCAATTTGTACAGTACGTGGCCGCCGATCGCGGTGCTGTGAGCCAGAACAAAATGTTTACCGATGCCCTGAAAAAGAAGCAGTACTCCGCAGAAGAACTCGAAACCACGATCATCGTCCATATGGCGGATACGATCTCACTGGCCAAAGGAATTGTCCTGAAGAAAATGGCCAGCAAAAAGGCCGCTAACCAATCCATCAATTTTGTCATTGATGATATGGGTGTGGGCCTTGAACGATGGGGAATGAAGAACAAGAGCAGTGCAGTGATTGTTTTAGACGCCAGCGGTAAAGTCCTGTTTGCCAAGGACGGCCCTCTTTCCGAGACTGAAGTTGAGAATGCAATCAGGCTGATTGACCAGTATAAGCCCCAGAAAGCACCGGAAACAGAAAAGACTCCTTCATAAAGCCAGCACACGCTCAGCGTTTATATTTTCCAGCCCCACCCACCTTGCCGGTCCGTTCGTCTGTTAATATTCATTAGCTGACTATTGCTGAAAACCACAAGTCGAAGCGGAGAAACCAATATGATTAAACTTACCCTGATCGTTTTGCTAACGCTTGTTTCGATCAGCGCCTGGGGAGATTGGGCCATAAAGGGTGAGGGCAATTATAGTTGTCCGGATTATGTATCTGCCAAACGGACCAATGGGGCCAAGCTTTATAGTTCTGTCACCTGGGTCCAGGGCTTCATTTCAGGTATGAACTACCAGCGTGCGCTCGAAGAGGACATTAACTCGGTTGTTGGTCAGGATTTTCCAGCGGTATCAATTGTAAGCTGGCTCGAGAACTATTGCCGCTCAAACCCCCAGGACTACCTGTCGGACGCTGCTGAAGCCTTGATTGTTGAATTAAAGGAAAAAGACGGTCCCAAATGAACGATATACAGGTCTCATTATGAAAAAGCACAGCTTGATTCTGTTTCCGCTTCTTCTGGGTATGTCACTGGTGTGTTTCGGGCAGGCAAAATTCGAAAACACCCTGAGAATTGATGAAACAGTGGGTTCACCAACAGCTGATTTAAGCGCAGTTGCCTGGATCGCTGGTCACTGGAAGGGGGAGGCACTGGGAGGAGTCGTAGAGGAAATCTGGACACCTCCTTTGGGTGGCTCAATGATGGCAGCCTTTAAACTTTCGGTAAATAATCAGGTCAGGTTTTACGAATTGGAAACCATCGTGGAGGAAGATGACACGCTTATATTGAGACTCAAGCATTTTTCTTCAAAATTGCTTGGTTGGGAAACACAGAACGAAACCGTTGATTTTAAATTGGTTAAAGTGACCCCTGAAAAGGTTTACTTTGATGGCATGACCTTTGAGAACGTCAATGACGATGAAATGAATGTTTACGTGATAATCGGAGATGAGGGGCAGGAAAGGGAAACAAAGTTTAATTACAGAAAAGTTATTGCCGCTGACTAACGCACCCGCAAACTACCAAACCCTGTGAGTGTAATTTACCAA
>JAOUCZ010000169.1 GCA_029859505.1 Lysobacterales bacterium
CGTACGCATAATCCAAGGTTCGTTTTAATCCTGTCGGGCGATCATGTTTACAAGATGGATTACGGTAATTTCCTCGCCTTCCATGCCGAAAAAGAAGCGGACATGAGCGTCTGCTGCATAGAAGTACCCATAGAAGAGGCTGCCGGCCAGTTTGGTGTGATGACCGTGGATGAGACTGGACGTGTGATTGGATTCAATGAAAAACCGGAGCACCCCGCGTCGATTCCGGGCAAGGAAGGTTATTGCCTTGCATCCATGGGCAACTATATTTTCAACACAGAGTTTTTGTATGAGCAGGTCATCAGGGATGCCGATACGCCAGGCTCTGACCATGATTTCGGTAACAACATCATTCCATCGATCATCGAAAAGTACCATGTCTATGCTTTCCCGTTTCGTGATCCGAAAACGGGTCAACAGGCTTACTGGCGGGATGTGGGTACGCTGGATGCCTTTTGGGAGGCCAATATGGAACTGGTTTCCGTTGTGCCCCAGCTTGACCTGTACGACAGGGACTGGCCAATTTTGACCGAACAAATCCAGGCTCCTCCAGCGAAGTTTGTCTTCGATCATGAGGACAGACGCGGTGAAGCGATCGACTCCATGGTATCAGCGGGCTGTATTATTTCCGGAGCCAGCATCAAGAGATCGTTGATTTTCTCGAACTGTAAAATACATTCGTATAGCCGTATCGTCGATTCATTGATTCTGCCGGAATGTGAAGTTCTGGATGGCTGCACGATTGTCGGAGCGATCATCGATCGTGGGTGTATCATCCCCGAAGGTACGGAAATTGGTGTGAACCATGATGAGGACCGTGCCAGGGGGTTTCGCGTAACGGAGGGTGGGCATACGCTGGTCACTCCCGGTATGTTGGATCAGCCTCTACACCACACTCGTTAGAAAACCTGGATATGACCCGTTTAAACAAAGCGACGCTTAATGCCCTGGCCGGTGGCCGGTATGGTAATCCATTTTCACTTTACGGACTGCACCGGGAGGATGGCAAGCGAGTTGTCCGGACGATTCAACCCCAGGCGGAATCGGTTGATTTATTACTTGATGGTGGAGTCGATCCTCTGCCGATGCAACGGGTTCACCCGGATGGCATATTCGAAGTGGAAATGCCTCCGCGAAAGCGTAATTACCATTTTCGTGTCACCGATGCTAATGGAACCAGTTGGGAGGTAGAGGACGCATATCGTTTTCCTTCCTTGCTCGGTGACCTGGACCTCTACCTGATGGGGCAGGGGTCTCACCGGGATATCTTCAGAAAACTGGGCGCACATCCCGCCAGTTCACTGGGGGTCAAAGGTACGTTTTTTGCAATATGGGCACCCAATGCCTCACGTGTCAGTGTGATAGGTGAGTTCAATCACTGGGATGGCCGCTGCCATGTTATGCGTTTACATCCCGGTAATGGACTGTGGGAGATATTCATCCCAGGAATTGGCCAGGGTGAGTATTACAAGTTTGAGTTGCTCGATAAACAGGGTGAACTGTTACCGTTCAAGTCCGATCCGGTGGGACAGTTCCATGAGGCACCCCCGGGTAATGCCTCGGTGGTTTACCAGAGTCATTACGAGTGGCAGGACGCCGACTGGATTGCAGACAAATCACCGGTTCCAAAAATGTCCCAGGCCGTCAGCATATACGAGGTGCACCTTGGTTCCTGGCGACGTGGTGAGGACAATCGGTTCCTGACCTACCGGGAGCTGGCGGATGACCTGGTGGCCTATGTCCAGAAGATGAACTTTACCCACGTGGAGTTGATGCCGGTGACCGAGCATCCGTTCGATGGATCCTGGGGTTATCAGCCCATCGGTATGTACGCACCGACACAGCGTTTTGGTCAGCCCGATGATTTTCGTTACCTGGTCGACCGGTTTCACCAGGCAGGTATTGGTGTCATTGTGGACTGGGTGCCGGCGCACTTTCCAAAGGATGAGCATGGTCTGAGACGTCTTGATGGAACCGCCCTGTACGAGCATGAAGATCCACGCAAGGGTGAGCACACAGACTGGGGCACCATGATATTCAACTTTGGCCGGCGGGAAGTTGTCAATTACCTGGTTGGCAGTGCACTGTGCTGGATCGATGATTTTCATATCGATGCCCTGCGTGTTGATGCAGTGGCTTCAATGCTGTACCTGGACTATTCCCGCAAAGAAGACGAATGGCTGCCGAATGAGTTTGGCGGCAATGAACACATTGAGGCGGTTGATTTTCTGCGTCATCTCAATGAGGTGATCCATACCTACGGCGCCACCAGTTATGCGGAAGAGTCTACCGCCTGGCCCGGCGTCTCAAGACCCACCGATGCAGGTGGTCTCGGTTTTACCTACAAGTGGAACATGGGCTGGATGAACGACACGCTGTCGTATATGAGCGAGGATCCGGTACATCGCAAATATCATCATGACAAGATGACCTTCGGTCTGGTCTATGCCTTTGATGAGAACTTTGTCCTGCCCCTGTCACACGACGAGGTGGTGCATGGCAAGCGATCCTTGCTTGGCCGTATGCCCGGTGATGAATGGCAGCGTTTTGCCAATCTGCGTGCCTATTACGGCTTTATGTATGCTCACCCGGGTAAGAAACTATTGTTTATGGGTGCCGAAATTGCGCAGGAAAAAGAGTGGAACCACGACCAGTCTCTTGACTGGCATTTGCTTGAACAACCGCTGCATCAGGGTATTCAGAACCTGGTGTCTGACCTCAACCAGCTGTACCGGGATACCACGGCCTTACACGAATTGGATTTCAGTCACGAAGGCTTTGAATGGATAGACTGGCAGGATGCTGACAGTAGTGTGCTTTGCTGGTTGCGTCGCGCCAGTGACGACGCCTTTGTGGTTTGTATCAGTAACTTTACGCCATTGGTTCGGTCCGGTTATCGAATCGGTGTTCCGCAGGCTGGTCGTTTCTCGGAACTGCTCAATACCGATTCCGTCAGGTACGGTGGCAGTGGTGTAGGCGTGCACGATGACATTCATACCGAGGATGTTTCTGCACACGGACACCAGCAATCCCTGCAAATAGACCTGCCGCCATTGGCGACAATAATGCTTAAAATTACCAGTCCCGTTTAAGGGGAAATACGGAGAACAAACAAATGACTGATCAGTTAAAAACTGACGGCGTGGGAGATATGGAGCTACTGCACCTGCCCCCGCTACGCATGGATGCCGATGACATCCTGGCGGATACCATACATTATCACAGCCGCATGCTGGGTAGACGTACCATTCGCAAGCATGAAAACTTTCTTTACCAGGCCTTGGTCTATGCTGCACGGGAACGTCTCCAGGAACGCTGGATCGAGACCCGCACCAATCTGGAAAGAAGCAAAGGCAAGAGGGCCTGTTACCTGTCTTTGGAATTTTTGATGGGGCGTTTATTGAGGAATGCGCTACTCAATTTGGGGATAACGGAACAGACTGAAGAGGCCATGCATCGTCTTGGCGTGGAGTTGGAAGACCTGCATGAGCAGGAACTGGATGCCGGGCTGGGTAATGGCGGCCTGGGTCGCCTGGCAGCATGTTTCCTTGATAGCTGTGCAACCCTGGGCTTGCCAGTCGCTGGTTATGGCATCAGGTACCGCTATGGCATGTTTCATCAACGCCTGGAAAACGGGCGCCAGGTGGAAGAACCGGATGCCTGGTTAAGAGATGGTTATCCCTGGGAAGTTGAACGTAACGAGCGAGCGCAGAAAATCAAATTTGGCGGTCGGGTAATCCATTACAGGGACTCGCTTGGCAAAAATCATGTCGACTGGGTGGATACACGGGATGTGTTGGCTATTCCCTATGATCTGCCCATCCCCGGTTACCGCAATGATGTGGTCAATACCCTGCGTTTATGGTCATCGGCAGCCACCGATGAGTTTGACCTGGAAGAATTCAACGCCGGTGACTATTCAGATGCGGTGGCGGCCAAGAACGAGGCCGAGAATATCACCATGGTTTTGTATCCTAATGCGGAAACCGAGAACGGACGCGAACTGCGTCTGCGTCAGCAGTATTTTCTTGCTTCCGCCAGTTTGCAGGACATATTGAGAAACTGGGTCAAATCGAACGGGAATGACTTCAGCCAGTTCGCTGAAAAGCACTGCTTTCAGTTGAATGATACACATCCGGCGATAGCCGTACCGGAACTGATGCGCCTGTTGATGGATGTCCACGGACTGGATTGGGATACCGCCTGGACAATTACCACTTCCACCACGGCTTACACCAACCACACCCTGTTGCCCGAAGCCCTGGAAACCTGGCCGGTTTTCATGTTTGAACAATTATTACCACGCATACTGGAGATCATTTACGAAATCAATGTGCGCTTCCTGACCGAGGTAAGTCAGCACTGGCCGGGTGACCTGGATATCCTGAGCAAGATGTCATTGATCCAGGAAGGTCATGAGAAAAGGGTGCGTATGGCATACCTTGCAATTGTTGGTAGTTTTTCTGTCAATGGCGTTGCAGAGTTGCATTCAAAACTACTGGTTCAGGGCCTGTTCAAAGACTTTGCCGAACTCTGGCCGGAAAAATTCAACAACAAGACCAATGGCGTGACCCAGCGCCGCTGGATGGCTGCATGTAACCCCGGACTTGCCGAATTGATTAACGGCCGTATCGGGGAGGACTGGGTAACCGATCTCGATCAGTTGGATAAGCTTACGCCCTTGGCTGAAGATGATGGTTTTCAGGATGAGTGGCGTGCTGTTAAACATGCCAACAAGGTTCGGCTGGCAGCCAACATCGAAAGTAAAACCAAGCTGACGGTTGACCCTTCGATGCTGTTCGATGTCCAGGTCAAACGCATCCATGAGTACAAGCGCCAGTTGTTGAATGTTCTGCACGCAATCCACCTGTATGACCGGATTCAGCGTGGCGATGGTGACCAGTTACCACCACGTGTCATCATCATTGGTGGGAAGGCTGCGCCAGGATACGAGATGGCCAAGGATCAGATCAAACTGATCAATAATGTGGCCAAGGTGATCAATACGGATCCGGCCATGCGTGGTCGATTACAACTGGTGTTTTATCCGGACTACAACGTTTCCGCGATGGAACTGATCTGTCCGGCCGCTGACTTGTCAGAGCAGATATCAACGGCGGGCAAGGAGGCTTCCGGCACCGGCAACATGAAGTTCATGATGAACGGTGCAGTCACTATCGGTACGCTGGATGGTGCGAACGTGGAAATACTTGAGGCCGTTGGCGAAGATAACTTCTTCCTGTTCGGTCTGACCGTGGATCAGATTCCAGATGTCAGGGAAAACTACGACCCGCAGTCAATCATAGATGCCGACCGGGATTTCAGGCGGGTTATGCGCTTACTCGATAACGGCCACTTCAACCACTTTGAACCCGGCATACTGGATTCCGTCATCGCTTCGGTGCGAAACCCCCATGACCCCTGGATGACGGCGGCAGATTTCCGCGGTTACGTAGATGCCCAGGAAGCGGCAGGAGAGGCTTACAAGGATCAACAGCGCTGGACTCGCATGAGTATCCTGAACAGTGCCAAGTCCGGACGGTTTTCCACCGATCGTACAATGCGTGACTACAACCGTGATATCTGGCATCTCGAAAAGCTGACTGCCGCGGACCCATGATCCAGGCTGGCAGTCCGGAACACCTGGGGGCTCACTGGGACGGGCAGGGTGTAAATTTCGCCCTGTTTTCCTCGTCTGCCAGCGCCATTGAGCTTTGCCTGTTTGATACGTCCGGGCAGCAGGGGCAGTGTTTTCACTTACCGGATCAACATGACGGTGTCTGGTCAGGTTATTTGCCGGCGTGTGAACCTGGTCAGCGTTATGGTTACCGTGCTCATGGTCCCTGGGCACCCGAACTTGGTCTGCGGTCTAACCCTTCCAAGTTATTGATTGATCCGTATGCCCGGGCACTGGAGGGTTCAGTCAAGTGGACCGGGGCAATTCTTGATTATGACCATTCAACCATTGGCGGGTCGTTAAAACCCAATCAGACCGACAGTGCTTCCTCTATGCCCAAGTGTGTCGTTACGGGGTCCTATGCAGAATTCTCGGCTCCCCGTCCACGCATTCCATGGACTGAAACCATTATCTACGAGACCAATGTTCGCGGGTACACGATGCGGCATCCGGATATACCGGAGCAGGAACGTGGCAAGTTTCGTGGCTTGAGTAATGGAAAAATTCTCGAATACCTCAAGGCGCTCGGAATTACCTCGCTGGAATTGATGCCGGTGCATACCATGATCGATGAAGGTTTCCTGGTGGGGCAGGGACTGAAGAATTTCTGGGGTTATAACAGTATCAATTTCTTTACCCCTGAATCACGTTACGCCAGCGGGGATGCCGGTCTTGAGTTCCGGGAAATGGTAGACGCTATCCATGAAGCCGGCATCGAGGTCATATTGGATGTGGTGTACAACCATACCGGTGAGGGTGGCGGGCGAGGACCCACTCTTTCGTTTCGTGGTATTGATAACCTGGCGTATTACAGAACTGACCCTGAAAACCTCGGTCACTACATCAATGACACCGGTTGTGGTAATACGATTAACGCCGATCACCCGCGGGTTCAATCCCTGGTGATAGACAGCCTGGTTTATTGGCACAGGGACATGGGTGTTGACGGTTTCAGGTTTGATCTCGCACCGGTACTGGGCCGGACCCCTCTCGGGTTTGACCCCTCTCACGATCTGTTGCAGCGTATTAATGATGATCCCTGTCTCTCGGCTACCCGGTTGATTGCAGAGCCATGGGATCCGGGTCCGGGCGGCTATCAGCTAGGTCAGTTCCCGTCACACTGGACGGAATGGAATGACCGTTATCGCGATAAAGTACGGCGATTCTGGCGTGGTGATGAAGATCAGCTAAGCGGTCTTGCAAAGCGACTGCATGGCTCCTCCGATATTTTTGAAGCCAGCGGCCGGCCGCCGCAGGCGAGTATTAATTTTGTGACCTCCCACGATGGATTTACCCTGCGTGACCTGGTGAGCTATGAGAAACGACATAACGAGGCCAATGGTGAAGACAACCGGGATGGCCACGCACATAATTTAAGTATTAACCATGGTGTCGAGGGTGAAACGGGTGATCCGGAGGTCAATCAGCTGAGACGCAGGCAACGATTGAACATATTGGCGACCCTGTTATTGTCAAAAGGCACACCGATGTTACTGGCCGGTGATGAATTCGGTAACACCCAGTCCGGTAACAATAATGCCTATGCGCAGGATAACGAGACGGGTTGGCTGAATTGGGACGGTATCAAAGATGACCCCGGGTTTTTGCACCAGGTTCAGGCCCTGATCAAACTGCGTGCCAGAATGCCTCATACCAGGCGTTCAACCTATCCCCATGGTTCAGACCACAACGGTGATGGATTGCGGGATATTGAATGGCTGCACCCCGGCGGCAAGCGGATGCAGGAGGAACAATGGCATCATGGCCATGCCCTGACAATGTTCTTTCCTGAAATGAAGGATTCGCGTCCCGATGGGCGGCAATTTCCAGAATCAGGCCTGGTTGCAGTTGCCATCATGCTGAATGCAGCAGCAGAGTCACGCGATTTTTATTTGCCGGAGATTGCCCAGGCTGGCGGGTGGAACCTGGCGTTTCACAGCTCGGAATCAACGCCACCGGCGAAAGGTCCGGGGGTACGGAGCCTGGATTCACGCTCCATGGTCTG
>JAOUCZ010000170.1 GCA_029859505.1 Lysobacterales bacterium
TACCGCCGGCAAACAATGGTCTGAGCTGTGCGAGTTTCTCAAGACTCGATAGACGTGGATGTTCATCTGTATCGAAAATCAGATCGGGTTTTTTACGTTGCGGAATACTGACGGAGCAAATCTCACGTGCCAGGCGACCATCGGCCTGAGCTGTAGCAGCCTTGGATTGACTCCAGAAGGAGAAACTGTCCTGGTCCTCACGGCTGATGGAAAACTCTTCTGCAAGATGCTCGGCCGTTTTAGGCATGGGGTCTGTTCCGTACTGCGCATCCAGTTTTTTATTGATGAAACGCCAACCCATGGTGGTATCAAACATCTGCTGGCCGCGACCATAGGCATTTTCCGCCTTGCCGATAACAAATGGTGAACGCGACATGCTCTCTACACCACCGGCGATCATGAGCTCGCCTTCACCGGTCTGAATGGCGTTAGCGCAGTTACCTATGGTGTTCAGCCCTGACCCGCACAAGCGATTGATGGTACAGGCCGGAACTTCCTGCGGCAGACCGGCCAGCAGGCTGCTCATACGAGCCACATTGCGATTGTCTTCGCCCGATTGATTGGCACAGCCGAGCATTACGTCATCAACTCGCGCCCAGTCTACGCCTGGGTTGCGCTCAATTAGCGCTTTGATCGGTATGGCGGCAAGATCGTCCGTGCGGACAGAGGAAAGCCCTCCACCATAGCGTCCTACAGCTGTGCGAATGCCATCACAAATGAATACATTGGTCATTTTGTGTCTCCAGTCCTCAATCGGGTTGGGTTAATGTTCACTATTGTCAGGCCAGTGGCAGAATCGACGCACCGGTTTTAGCCTGAACTTCTTCAAAGCTTATCCCGGGTGCGAGTTCTACCAATTGGAATCCACCAGGTGTGACATCCACGACCGCAAGGTCGGTGAATATCCGTGATACCACGCCCGGCCCGGTTAAAGGATAAGTGCACCTGTCAACCAGTTTTGGGTCACCTTTTCTGGTTGTATGCTGGGTGATGACGTAAATATGTTTAACACCCTGAACCAGGTCCATTGCCCCACCCACTGCAGGGATAGCACCCGGCGCACCCGTTGACCAATTGGCAATATCACCGTTTTCGGCCACTTGCATGGTGCCGAGCACACACACATCGATATGACCGCCGCGTATCATGGAAAAGCTGTCGGCGTGGTGAAAATAGGCAGCACCAGGCATTGCTGTGACATATTTCTTGCCCGCGTTCATCAGATCGAGGTCACGCTCGTCTTCAGCAGGGGGCGGACCCATGCCAAGCATTCCATTCTCTGTGTGATAGATAAATTCACAACCCTCGGGTACATGTTGTGCAACCAGTTCAGGGATGCCGATACCCAGGTTAACGTAGGAACCATCAGGTATATCCTGCGCAGCACGGGCTGCCATCTGATCTCTGTTCCAACCGGTGTTCATGGGTAGCTCCTCCCCTGTGCAATTAGTATGTCCTCGTGAACGGGTTGTGGGACTTCAACAATCCGGTTAACAAATATTCCCGGCGTGATGACGTGTTCCGGGTCGATATCACCAGCATTCACCAGCTTCCTGGTTTGTACTATCGTGGTGGTGGCGGCCATGCACATCAGGGGATTAAAATTCCTGGCTGTCTTGTTGTAAGTCAGATTGCCGACGGCATCAGACATTTCACATTTAACCAGTGCGAAGTCTGCCTGAAGCCAGGGCTCCATCACGTATTCACGTCCATCAAATGAGCGTATTTCCTTACCTTCCGCCAGTACCGTTCCCACCGTAGTCGGTGTGTAAAATGCAGGTATACCTGCGCCTGCGGCCCGAATGCGTTCTGCAAGTGTGCCCTGGGGTACAAGTTCAAGTTCGATCAAACCCTCCTGGTAAAGCTTTGGAAACACCCTGGATTGGCTGGATTTGGGAAAGGAACAGATCATCTTTTTTACTTGCCCGTTACCAATGAGAGCGGCCAGGCCAACTTCACCGTTTCCGGTATTGTTATTGATAACCGTGAGATCTTTTGCACCGTGGTCGATCAATGCATGAATCAATTCAATGGGACTGCCGGAGGCACCGAAGCCGCCGATCATTACAGTCGCGCCATCATGAATATCCGCAACCGCACTGGCGACAGAAGCATATTTCTTTTTAATCACCTGCTATTCCTCCTGGAAAATATAGCTAAATGAAAACGCCTGTTTGTTCCCAGATCGCCTCGATTTGGTCGATGCGAGCTGTCGCCTCGTCCTGTAGGTCTCGAGCTATCCGGGACACCAATAATTCTGCAATGGCCACGACCGGCACCGAACTGTCGAATGGTCCGACAGCAGGCACTTCGATCTCGCACCATACATCGGCCAGTTCGACCAATGGAGACAACGGGCTATCTGTAATTGCGACAACACTTGCGCCGGTATCCGCGAATACCTGAGCTGCATTGGTCACCTTGCGACGATAGCGGAAAAAATCGAAGACGATGACGGCGTCATTCGGAGTTGCATCACTGAGATCCGTTCCGTAAGAGTGCTCTTCGAGTGAGCGAACCCCGGGTCGCACCATTGAAAGACCACTATGAAAGGCCTGAGCCCCTGCCTGGGATGTCTCACCAGAGAGAACCCACACCGTTTCAGCTTTCACCAAAGGAGCAGCCAACTTGGCCAGCTGTCCGCCTTCCAGAGCGGAAAATACCGATGCGATTGCACCACTGATTGCAGTCCGGGCAGGGGGTGTCTTATTTTCCCCATGTCTGATGCGTTCACTTGGTCGTGCCAACTGGTGAGAGAAGTCGTTTTGAACGTGTCGTTGTAACGTAGTGTAACCGTCGAAACCAAGCTTGTTTGCGAATCGCACAATGGTTGGCCGGCTTGTGCCTACGCGGCCGGCAAGATCAGAGACTGTGCCAAAAGCAAGCAGGGTGGGTTCGCTCAAAACCTCTTGTGCAATGCGCCGTTCTGTAGGGGTTAGCTCATTGCTAACGGCGGCAATCAGGTCGGATGTAGATTTTGGTGCAACCGTGATGTTCATCACGTTACATTATTACACATTAATAGTTCAATGTGTTACATTAGCGACTGGAAAACATCAATTTAGAGGTGTGTAATGGCAAGTGCAGGTAGATATATTCCGACGGAAAGGGAACAGACTTTTGTTGGGTCAATTGAGAACCCGAAATATGACCGTGGGATCATCAACGGTCTGAAACCATTTTTTGAAGACAAAGCGCCAGAGGATATAAAAGGCTTTTACGCTCCTGACGAGCTTTCAATCCTCTTAAAGCTCAAGGGTACTGATCGCGATGTTGAATCACGCATGCCCGTGAAGATGACACGGCACTTTTTTGAGTTGGCACAAACCTCCGAACCTCTAAAACATATTATCAAGGCCAACCCTGATGAAACGCTTAACCTCGCGGGTTCCGAAGACCCTGGTTACCAGATGGACTACGCGCCGGTTGAAGGTCTGTTACACAAATATGAAATGGGCCTGATGTATGTTGTATCTACCTGCTCAGCGCATTGCCGGTTCTGCTATCGCGAAGAACTGATTAGTCAGAAAGACATCGAACGCCAGGATGGAACCGTCGCGAAAAAGGGTTTGGCAAAGATCAAGCCGATTACCGATTACATACTTGCGCACAATAAGATTGTCGCTGAAAACGGTGGCCGGCACCCGGTTACAGGTCGTGAGAAACTTCGCGAGATGTTGCTATCAGGTGGTGACCCAATGGTGTTACCAAACCGGAAAATCGGTGAATGGATGGCAGCATTGGCAGAAGCGGGTATTGAATCAATCCGGCTAGGAACCAAGGAAATGTCCTTTCACCCGAAGCGCTTTGATGATGCATTTCTTGCCATGATCGACAATTTTCATGAAACCTATCCCGAGGTCGGTTTCAGGTTAATGATCCACTTCAATCATCCAGATGAGTTTCTGTTGAAAGCGTCAGATGGGTCGTATCAAACCAACCCAAATGGATCTCTAAAGTGGCACCCTGACACACTCAGGGCCATGCAGGGTCTTGTAGAACGCGGATGGATCAATATTGAAAACCAGGCACCGATCATCAAGGGTATCAACGATGATGCCGATGCTTTGCGTGTCATGCAGCGCGCCCTTTACCGTGTCGGTGTAGGCAACCACTACTTCTTCTGTGGTAGAGATATTGTGGCCTACCAGGCCTTCAATGTGCCGATCGAGACGGCCTGGAACATCCTCAATGAATCCCAGAAAGGTCTGTCAGGTGTAGAGACACATGCACGTCTTTCCATCACACACTACCGGGGCAAGACCGAGGTTTCCGCAGTAACCGGCGATCCAATTCCAGGCCTCAAGGGTGCGGAAAACGGCGTGTTGATTTTCAAGATTCTGCGTAATGCACTGGATGCCCCACGTCGTGGCAAAGTGTGTATTGTCGGGCGCAATCCTGATGCAATCTGGTTTGACGATTACGAGGATCGTGTTCTTTTTGATGAAGCGGGTCTATTTGACTATGCACGTGTAGAAAAGAAAACCATCAAGGTCGAGGATCCGTTACTGGAAGCTGTTCCTGCCTGAGGGTTTTCCTTGCAATAAAACCCAGTACATCGAGAAATTGCGTGAAAAAGCGCGGCGTAAATCGCCACCATGTATCCCACGCATTATTTTCAACAGTAGGTACCAGCGAGCATACGGCGTCTTCACCCAGTGGCTGGACCAATTTCGAGCACACGTTTCCCGGAGAAATCGTAACCACCGAGATACTCATCAAAACCCGCACGCAGATCACACTGTCCCACAACCAGTCCGGTACCCGGGATATCAGTGCTGTGGTAAAAATTACATTCTTCCACAGAAGTGATATGCAGAGGCTTCTCATAAACCTGGTCTTCCTGCAGCTTTCCAGCGATCTTATTTAGTATTTTTTCAAATCCAGCCTCGGTATTTGGGCAGTAAAAAGATTAAACCGGGCTTCGCAAACGCAAGAACTATAAGGCACGACCGGGATGAATGTTATGAACCTTTTTCACGGCAAACCCTGCTTTAGAACTTATGGATCATCGTGCTCTGGAAACAACCAACTTAATCCCTGACGGAACGCTTCCGGGGTCGCCGATAAATGTGTTTGACCAGACAGTGTCCGGGTCTCAAGAACCCATGGCCGGGGGGTTACAGCCTGCCAATACTCAATCCATTCCATGGTTGGTTTGCGAAAAATCGGATCGTCAAATTCACCACTCGAGACAAAGACCTTGCTTATCTTCACCGGCATGTCATTTTTACCCTGCCATTTGAGAAAGAAAGGCAGGTTACGGTGCAAGGCCGGGTTACTGGCAATGTGCCCGGAAAAAAGTTCCGGCTTTGTCAATGCATTGAAAAGCACAAATTGACCGCCCAGTGAGTGTCCGAATATGACCCTGCGGGCCGGGTCAGCTCTGTAAGCAGCTTCGATCAGTGGCAAAAGTTCATCCTGTAATACTTTCTGAAAAATGGCCGCCCCGCCCCAGAACTCCCTTTCATCAGAAGGTGCCGTGTAATCCGTGGAACGCCAGTTACCCTCCTTGAAAGTATCAGCACCGTAAGAAACACCCACCAGAATGGCCTTGGGAGTTTCATCCCCAAACCGCAGATAGTGATGATAGGCCGCCATCAGTGGAAATGTATTACCACCATCCAGCAGGTAAATCACCGGGTAGCTCTGATCTGATTCCAGGTAATCTTCAGGCAGATCAACAAAAATATGAAATGAACGCTTTAGCCCTGTTGATTTGAGTTCATGGTATTTCACCTCACCCAGAGATTGCAGCAACCGCGTATCCAGGTTTTCAGCCATCGAATTGACAGCGGAAAACACCAGGACAAAGTACGCGAAAGTAATAAGGGCAGATTTCATTGGCTGTGTTTGCTCGCGGGAAAAGATAGTAGTGATACTAACAAATTAAGCATTGTTGAAGAAAAGAAAGCGTGCAAGGCTGGAATTGCCGGTATGACCATTGCAAATCCTGAGGGTTATTCAGGCGTAAATATTTTCGAAATGGAAGGGATCGTGGTTGGTTTCGATCTACAGGACCCACTCATGAAATGATAGCTGCTGTACTCAATGCGGCAGCAAAGGCCGGTGTGAAAAAAGCCATTGAAAAGAAAAAATCAGGTTTCTTAGACAAGCTTAAAGGTAAAAATTAAGATTCCTGGAGACAATTGGTAAAGGTCAAAAAAGGCGCCTCTGAAGGCGCCTTTTTTACTAAGCTTTCAATTCACTTTGACCTCAAAAAGCCAATAACATGAACTCACTACCTGGTTTGCAATCTAATCCCTTTGCGGGAAGGTGAAGTACCTGGTCTTCTATCCTCTCCTGGTTCTTCTCTACAGGTGAGTTCTTTCCCAAACTCAACATTGGTCATAACAGCTTTCAATGTCTCACGATCCAGGATTATCGTTGACAACATCTGGTAATTAACCGCAATCCTGGGCGCGGGATCAACCAGGAAACTAATGGTCTTTTCGTTGACTTTGTAGTTGTAGTTCCACATGTCTGCTTCACTGAGATCACAACCCTTATGCATCTTTAAGTCGTATACGGGTTTTCTTTTATCAAAATCATCCGTATCAACAAACATGCTGTACGTCATATAAGTATTGTTTGGACCGCAACTTTCTACCCCCTCCCACGCAGGACGTTCGCATACATAAAGCACAGGTTCGGCAAATGCCGCAGAACAAAAGAATAACGTGAAGAAAGCAAGCTTGAGTTTTGACATAAGAATTACTCCTTAGTTTTTTGAACCCTCTCCCCTCTATTGTAGCGCGAAAACCGGAAAACAAAAAAAAGGGAATTGCCTAATCTGATGAAATGTCCGCTAACATAGCTGGACACGAAACGCATAAGGACCAATCCAGATGAGAGTAATACGAAACACCATAGACCCTGGTCGAATAAATGATAAATAACAGAATCTTTAGGTTTGTCTTCCTGGCAACTGTTGGTTGCCTTTTCAATCAATTGGCCAGTGCCCAAAACAACAGTCCTTACCTTTACATTTTGGGTGTAGCACAAGATGCAGGCTACCCTCAGACGGGTTGCTATGAAAAGCACTGTATGGCGGGTTGGAAAGATGCCCGACTCAGGCGCAATGCGGTATCACTGGGTCTGGTAGACCCGTCCGGAAACAAGAAATATATTTTCGATGCGACTCCCGGTTTTCCCGAACAACTCTACGCGCTCGAAATGGAAGCACCGTCCTCACGATACGATCTGGCTGGAATTTTTCTTACCCACGCGCATATTGGTCATTACACGGGATTAATGTTTCTTGGACATGAAGCCATGGGGGCTTCCGAAGTGCCTGTTTATGCGATGCCGCGAATGACCGGTTACTTAAGAGCCAACGGGCCCTGGAGCCAGTTGGTCGCTTACAAAAATATAGTTTTGGCACCATTACAAGATAGTGAACCCGTTCCACTTGGATCAATTACAGTGACACCTTTCCTGGTCCCCCACAGGGACGAATATTCCGAGACCGTGGGTTATCGCATTGATGGCCCAAACAAGTCGGCAATATTTATACCGGACATCAATAAGTGGTCAGAATGGCAGACCAATCTGGCTGAGCTGATCAAGACTGTAGATTACGCACTGATTGATGCAACTTTCTATGCAGATGGTGAGTTACCGGGACGGGATATGTCCAAAGTA
>JAOUCZ010000171.1 GCA_029859505.1 Lysobacterales bacterium
CATTCAGCTCGGTAAAAGGAATCATCTGGCAAAACTCACCATTGGTGATACGGCACCTGGTGCCAGCGCCGCGGAGTGCGGGCATCTGTTTGAACGGCTCTACCGGATGGAAGGCAGTCGCAACCGCAATTCCGGTGGTAGCGGTCTGGGCCTCGCCATCTGCCGTAACATCGTTGAGGCGCACGGCGGGCAGATTTCAGCTGAGCCGGGTCCGGATGGCGGTTTGCTGATAATAACTACCTTGCCACTGGACCAATGAACAAGCCTGCCACTATCCTGATCGTCGAAGACGAGGCAAAAATTGCCAGTCTGCTGCGTGATTACCTGGAAAAAGTCGGTGGTTACCAAACCCGTTGGGTAGATCGCGGTGATGAGGCCATAGGTGTGTTTGACGAGGTTTCACCCGACCTGGTGTTGCTGGATCTGATGCTGCCGGGTATGGATGGTCTGGAGGTATGTAAGGCTATTCGCTCAAAAAGCCGGGTGCCGGTGATCATGGTGACCGCACTGGTAGAAGAGATTGATCGATTACTGGGTCTGGAATTGGGTGCAGATGATTATATCTGCAAGCCATTCAGTCCCAGGGAAGTTGTCGCCAGGGTCAAGGCTGTGTTGCGCCGGACGACGTTGACAAGTGAAGCACCATTATCGGGGTTGCAGATCGATGAAGAGCAGCATCAGGCTAGTCTTAACGGCAGGAAGTTAAAGCTCTCACCTGTTGAGTTTGCTCTGCTCAGCCGTTTGGCAGCTCAACCCGGCCGGGTTTTTTCCCGGGACCAGTTGATGAGTTCTATTTATTCCGACTATCGCATCGTTAGTGATCGAACTGTTGATACGCATGTTAAGAATTTGCGTCGGAAACTGGCAGAGTCTGATTCGAGTACTGATCTGATTGAGTCTGTTTATGGCGTTGGTTATCGACTTGCGACTTGAGATTGGGAATTCCCTCTGTGTTGATCGTATTTACCCTGATTGGTGATTCTTCGGTTGAGGTTATTGGGGCTGATTTGATGGGTCTTCATACTTTGTCCATATTTCACCAATATGATGCCCTGCATGAAAAGAATCCTGATTAAGCTGATTATTCCCTTTACGCTCATTTACGTGGTTGGGTGCTCAAGCAACCAGAAAAATGAGGTGCCACGGGGGTATCTGGCTACAAATATTTTTGATGACGGTAGCAAGCAGTTTGTCTATACCGTGGAGCTGCCGGAATCGACCGGGCAGGGAAAGCGTGGAAAAGGCAATGGGCGACCCGGAAATGTAAGCGGCCAGGTACGGGGTAGCTCCAACAGGGGCATATCCGGTGGCGTTACGGCGGGAACGGGTGGAAGTAGCAAGGCCGGGAAAGGCAGGCGAGGACAGCAGGGCAGGGCTGGCTTGTTGAACGATGCTGTAGAGGCTGAACTCAAAAAAACCGGCTATTGCCGTGATGGCTTCATGGAACTGGACCGGATGATGGAGCCGGGTCAGACCTTCATAAAAGGTGAGTGTGTCGAAGCGGCCAGCGTCAATGATCGCGAGAAATTTCCCAACGAGATAGAATAAAGGACTAATGCGATACCCGGAGGAAATTCATTGTGACCATTCAGAATGAGCGGAAATTCTACATCGACGGAGATTGGGTTGAACCACTCCAGCCTAATGAATTTGAGGTACTGAACCCGGCTACCGAAAAGGCCATCGCGACCATTTCAATGGGCTCAGCTGAAGATATAGACCTGGCGGTGAAATCTGCCCGCCGGGCGTTTGAATCCTATTCTGAAACTTCTAAGAATGACCGCAAGGATCTTCTACAGAGGATTCTCACTATTTATAAGCGTCGCTATGACGAGATGGCGGAGCTCATCAGTCTCGAACTCGGGGCACCCATCAGTATGTCGAAAAACTCACAGGCTGCTGTGGGTGTCGGTCATCTCGAAAGCTTCCTGGAAGCCTTCGATGAATTAACACTTCGGCAGGAGATGACCAACGGTGACACATTAGTGCGTGAACCCATCGGTGTCTGTGGTTTGATTACACCGTGGAACTGGCCGGTTAACCAGGTGGCTCTCAAGGTGTTGCCGGCATTGGCAGTGGGTTGTACCTCGGTGCTGAAACCGAGTGAACTCACACCACTCAGCGCCATGTTATATGCCGAAATTCTGCATGAGGCCGGTGTACCGAAAGGCGTATTTAACCTCGTTAACGGTGACGGGCCTGTTACCGGTGCCGCACTGTCGCGGCATCCCGATGTGGATATGATGTCGTTTACCGGCTCAACCAGGGCGGGTATTGCTGTAACAAAAGATGCTGCTGACACCGTCAAGAAGGTCACCCTGGAACTGGGTGGCAAATCACCGAATATTCTGTTTGCGGACGCAGATGTGGAAAAAGCCGTAAAGCGCGGTGTTTTCGGATGTTTTTATAATTCGGGACAATCTTGTAATGCGCCAACCCGTATGCTGGTCGAGCGCTCAATTTATGACAGGGTACTGGAAATAGCAAAAACCACGGGTGAGAGCCAACAGCCTGGTGATCCAGCCCTGGCAGGCCGTCATATCGGCCCGGTTGTAAGTGCACTTCAATATGACCGCATCCAGGCACTGATCAATGCGGGTGTCGCCGAAGGCGCGACCTTGCTGCTGGGTGGTCCCGGTAAGCCCGCTGGATTCGTGAAAGGCCATTACGTCAGACCCACCATTTTCTGTGATGTCCACAACGACATGCGCATTGCGCGTGAAGAGGTGTTTGGACCAGTGCTGACCATTATTCCGTTTGAGAGCGAGAACGAGGCCGTGCAGATTGCAAATGACACTCCCTATGGACTTGCCGCTTATATTGAAACCGGCGATGGCGACAGGGCAGAGCGAATTGCGAAAAAACTGCGTGCCGGACAGGTCTATATCAATGGCACTGAGTGTGGATACGGTAGCCCGTTTGGCGGCTATAAATCTTCAGGGCTTGGTCGTGAGGGTGGTCTATATGGCCTGGAGGACTTCATGGAGGTCAAGGCGATATCGCGGCCCCGGGGTTGACACTACACTAGTCATCATCTACCACGAAGTGACAGCCCTTGCTGTCCGGATTCAACCTGGCGGCGTGGACCACCAACAGGGCGGTCTGCACTGCGTTGCGGAGTTCGATCAATTCGGGGCTCAGGTGACAGTCGCTATAGAAGGTCTGCACTTCTTCACGTAGCTCAAGCAGTATGCGTCTCGCCCTGGTCAGGCGGCGCCTTGAGCGTACGATACCTGCATAATTCCACATGGTTTGCCGTACCTGGCTAAGATCCTGCTGAATCAGGGTTGGATCAGCGTGGCGTTGCGGGCTTTCCCATGAGCGCGGTTTGGGCAGGCGAAATTCCATGCTCTCAATATCGCTGATATCGGCCATTGCTGTGAATTTTGCACTGGTCAGGCACTCCAGCAGGGACGTGCTGGCAAGGCGGTTGGCGCCATGCAGACCGGTGCAGGCTGTTTCGCCAATCGCATTGAGGTGTCTTACATTGGTTCGTCCATTGAGATCTGTATGTATACCGCCGCAGGAATAGTGTGCGGCAGGCACAACCGGTATGGGTTCAGATGTGATATCGATGCCTTGCTCAGCGCAGCGTCTGTATATAAACGGGAAGCGTTCACGGATGTAATCCGGTTTGAGTGCAGACAGGTCGAGAAAAACGCAGGGGTCGCCGCTGGCGATCATTTCCTGGTGAATCGCACGCGAGACGATGTCACGCGGTGCCAGTGAACCCTTGGGATGAAATGCGTCGACAAACTTTTCACCACGGCTGTTAACCAGTACCGCACCCTCACCACGCAAGGCTTCGGTAATCAGAAAGTGCGGTGCGTTATTACCGTAAAAAACCGTCGGATGAAATTGCACGTATTCGAGGTCGATCAGGCGGGCACCGACCCGGTAAGCCATCGCGATACCGTGGCCGACCGAACCCTGGCGGTTGGTGCTGTGCTGAAAGATCTGTCCCAGGCCACCGGTTGCCAGTATGGTCTTACGGGCCACGATCGCCATGGGTTTACCGCTCTCACCATCCAGAACATAGGCGCCGAAACAGGTCAGCGGCTCGAAACGGTCAGCTGGTTTGTCGGTATTGTGTGACAGTGTTAACAGGTCAATTGCGACCGCGCCCATCTGCCGTGTGATATTGGGGGTCGCATCAACACTGGCAGCCACTGACGACAGAATGGCGCGGCCGGTCAGATCCTTGGCGTGAATGATACGGCGTTCGCTGTGGCCACCTTCGCGGGTCAATTCAAGTTCACCGTCAGATTCACGGTCAAATGCGACGTCCAGCTCATCCAGCAGTAACTCGCGAACAGCCACGGGGCCCTCTTTTACCAGCTGCTCAATCGCTGCCGGGTTGGCCATGTTGTCACTGGCTGTCATGATATCCCCGGCGAGGGAATCGTTTTGAGTGGAGGTATCGAAAATTATACCGCCCTGGGCCCAGTCACTGTTGGCCTCGGAGGGCCCGCCCAGGGACAACAGTTGCACATCAAGCCCGGCGCGTGCAGCGTGCAGCGCGTATGTTGCGCCACCGAGGCCAGCACCGATCACCAGGCAATCAGTATGAATGACTTTCATTCAGGTCTGCTCCGGCCTGGAAACAGGGATGATCATACTGAAATCTGCTGCGGGTGCTGAATGGGTCAATGCACCAACGCTGATCACGTCAACTCCCGGTAAAGCATAATCCGCAATTGTCTCCAGTGAGATGCCGCCGGAAATCTCGATAATCGCAGATTGCTTGATCATTTCCACCGCCTGCTGAATCTGCGGGGGCGTCATATTGTCGAGCATGATCACTTCTGCACCGGCTTGCAATGCCTCTATGACGTCGTTCAGGGTTTCAGTTTCAACCTCGATTTTTGCACAGTGCGGTGCATTGTCACGGGCCAGTCCGACCGCTTTTGCGAGGGAGCCTGCCGCTGCGATATGGTTTTCCTTGATGAGTACATGCTCACCCAGGGAAGAGCGGTGATTGAAGCAGCCACCACAACGTACGGCGTACTTTTCCAGTGCCCGCCAACCCGGTGTCGTTTTTCGGGTATCAACGATTCGGACACCCGTTCCCGCTTTTGCTGCCGCATCGGCGTATCGTCGCGAAAGTGTCGCGATACCGGTTAAGCGTTGCATGAAGTTCAAGGCGGTTCGTTCAGCGGTCAGCAGGGAAATTGTTGAGCCTTTTATTCTCATCACAATGGTGCCGCTGGTCACCGCTTCGCCCTCTTTGACCTCAAGATCGACTTTAAGGCCGGGATCCAGGCGAAGGAAAACACGTTTTGCGATCTCCAGACCACAAATCACCATGTCCTGGCGGGCTACTATCTGAGCCTCGGAGGTATGATCTGTCGGGAAGACGGATTGACTGGTTACATCGCCAAATGCGGCGTCTTCGTCCAGCGCCAGGTCGATCAGATTGTTAATTTTAGTTAGCAAGTTCAAACATCCTTTCAATACAACCGAGAGCACGTTTGCTTAAGTCCTCTTCGAGCATGATGATCTGCTCAGGCTTCGGCTCCAGTAATGCATCACGGATCTTAAGCAATGAATTCATTTTCATGTAGGGACACAAACGGCAACCGCCGATAAAGTTCTTTTCGGGGTCCTCTATGGCCAAACGGCTGACCAGGCCGCATTCGGTCAGCATCAGGAAGTAGGGGGCTTCGGTGGTTTTGACATATTTCATCATTTCACTGGTACTGCCCAGGTAGTCGACCGCTGCAGCCACTTCCTGGGTGCACTCGGGATGGGCGACAATCTTCAGGCCCGGAAATGTCTTACGCGCCTCCTCAATTTGCTCGACAGTGAATTCCTCATGGACAACACAGGTCCCGTCAGAGGAGATGATTTCCTTGTCGATTTCGCGGTTGATCAGTTCTTTACGAATGTTGTCGGCCATCAAGCGGTCGGGAACAAACAGAATCTGTTTCTCAGGCAGGCCGGCCACGATGTCGTATACGTTGCTTGATGTAACGCAAACATCTGATTCCGCTTTAACATCGGCAGTGCAATTAATGTAGCAGACCACTGCGGCCTTTGGATACAGGGCCTTGAGTTTGCGTACATCCTCGCCGCTGAGGGAGTCTGCCAGGCTGCAACCCGAATCCCTGTCGGGCACGACCACCAGTGCGTCCGGTGACAATATCTTCGCCGTTTCGGCCATAAAGACAACACCGGCAAAAACGATAACCTCCGCATTGGCCTGTCTTGCCTGGTCGGCCAGGTAATAGGAATCACCCTTGAAGTCGCCAACCCCATAAATGACCTCGGGTTCCACGTAGGAGTGGGTTAGGATTACCGCGTTTTTCTCCTTTTTCAGCTGGTTGATTTCCAGTGTCAGTGGAGCGATTTCCCTGCAGGTTTCAATATTCCACTTACGGCCTGTGCTGCATTCAACATGGATCAACAAGCGTAACAGGCGAAGCGCTTCGGCTTCTATCGGGTCATTGGTTGTTGGCGCGGTTGTATTCATCAGATTCTAATTACCCTTCATTGTGTCAGGTCTGTTCAGGAAAGCCCGGGAATAACACCGGCCCGGATCGCTGCTACTAATATCTGGTTTAAATTGATTCTTACAAGTCCTGAGGAGACATTACCGCGAAGCAGATGTCGCTGGCAAATATCTGAATGCTAAAACCGACAGACTCCTAGTCTGAGTGTTCCCGGACAAATGCGACAAAGCGCTCAACCCACGGGTTGGCCGACGTATTGCGGTGATGTGCGAAACCCGCCACCAGGTTGTTGATCAACAGGCCATCATGAACACCATCAATACCGGCACCGCGTAGAACATTTTGAGTGTAGATATGATCCCCGCCAAGCTTGTGTAAACGGGCGTAGTGAAATTCATGCACCCGGATGGCTGCAGATTTGTTATAGCCGTTATCGGGTGATGCTATGACTGATGGTTTCGGCCATGGGCTGTTTCCGGTCTCTTCAAGGATCATATAGCCCCTGCCTTGCGGACGTCTTCCCACCCTTACTTCTGCAGGTACCGCGCCGACCATGTCACGGCATTTACCCCGCCACCTGATGTTTTGCGCAAGATACATCAGGCCGCCGCACTCGGCATAGGCTGGCTTGCCTGCTGCCAGGGCCTCACGGATGTCCTGTAGCAGGCTTGTGTTGGCGGATAACGCGTCCAATTGGGTTTCAGGAAAACCGCCACCGATAAAAAGACCGTCAGCTTCCGGAAGGTGTGCATCGCTGAGTGTGTCAAAAGGTACCAATTCGGCACCTGCCTGTGCGAACGCTTCGAGATCGTCCGGATAATAAAAGCCAAAGGCGGCATCACGTGCAATGGCAATACGCACATCGGCTTTGGGTTTGAATGGCTGCGATCCAGCGATTGCTGTCTCTTTAGTGAGACTCAAACTGGCCGTCTTTGAGAGTTCCATGATGCGATCCAGGTCAACGCCCGCTGTTACGGCATCAGCCAGGCGCGAGATCATGGTATCGGCCGAGCCGGCACCGCTGGTCTCGTTTGCAGGTATCAGGCCAAGATGACGCTCGGGAATTTCAAGCGTCCTGTCACGACCAATGGCACCGAGAACCTCAGCATCGGTATAACGCTCCAGTGCAGCGCGCAGTTTGGCCTCATGTCGTGCACCGCCGAC
>JAOUCZ010000172.1 GCA_029859505.1 Lysobacterales bacterium
AAGGCAGTCGCGACCATAAAAGTAATAGGGTTCAGATTTACCGGGGTTGAGCAATATGGCGTTTTCAAACGCACGTTCGGCCTCGGCGTGATTTCCCGATATTGCCAAAGCGTTTCCACGAGCCGCGTTGGCTTCCGCCGAGTCCGGATCAAGAGTTACGGCCTTAATGCTGGCCTCATTGGCCCTGCGGATGTTCTCCTCGGAGGAATCCGCCCACTGGTAGAGCAGGGAGTAGGCATCGGCCATCCCGGCATAGGACAGGGCGAAATTCGGGTCTTGTTCGATTGCCCTCTTGAACATTCGAATGGCGTTGTGAAACTGCCGCCGTGTGAACTCGTAAAAATACACGCGTCCGCGCAGGTAATAGTCGTAGGCCTTGGTATCTTCGGTAGCCACGTACTGGAGCGCACGCCGGTCGCGCGGTGTTAGCGTCACCTCCAGGGCTGCAACGATGCTGCGTGCGATGTCATCCTGGATGGCGAAGACATCCTTGAGTTCGCGGTCGTAGGTTTCTGACCAAAGGTGCGAGTCGCTTGCAACCTCGATCAACTGCGCCGTTATGCGGACGCGATCACCAACACGGCGCACACTGCCCTCAAGTACCGTCCCCACTCCGAGCTTCGCGCCAACCGATTTCATGCTTTCCTGTTCGCCTTTAAACACGAATGAAGACGTTCGAGAGGCCACGCGCAGTTGCGGTAACTTGACCAGGAGGTTGAGTATTTCCTCCGAAATTCCGTCAGAAAAATATTCATTCTCCGGATCGCCGGACATGTTGACGAAAGGAAGCACCGCAATGGATCGACGGTTGTCAGTGTCGGCCGCCTCTTCCGGGCTGGTTTCTTCATTGCCTGGCTCAGACCGTGGCGGCAAAGGAGTGCTGGATTTGGTCTGAATGATTTCTCTTTCGCCAGTTTGTGGCGCATTGTCATCGGATGTTCTATAGGATTCGGTCCTTTCGATACCCTGAGGGCCAATGTCAAATGCCCAGGCAAGCATGATGGCAACAATAAATCCAAGAGCAACCAGTACTATCACGAGGGTGATCGTCCAGTCCGGCAGGTTGAGTCCAGGCAGTACGGTTGCGGCAACCTCAATAACAATCCAGCTCGCGATCGCATAGAGCACGATGACTCGAAAGACCCGCCGGCGGCGCAGTTCTTCAATAAATTTCTTGATGCGATGTTCTCCCTTCGCCCTTCAGGTACTGAGCTTTCTTGTACTGGGACGGCTTGATGTGTGTGTGTTGACCTAAATGTACCAGATTAGGTCCGAATACAATTAGCCGTGATTTTGCTGGCAGTTTAAGGTTACAAACCCAAGGCCAACTCTGGTTCGTAACGATCGTGTTGTGTTTCATTATTCTTACCTGCCTATGTAAATTAGGTACGCCGCCGAAAAACGACGATCATCAATGCCATGGACAACAGCACCAGCGACCAGAATGGCAGCATGGGGACCTGAGCCGGTTTGCCCCGGGTCAGAAATTGGAACCAGTTCTGATTATTGAGTATAGGTAAAACATACGCCGATTGGAATTTGTTTCCAAGCAAGCCAAAAATTTACTTGAGCAACAATCGAACCTGGTTTCCCTGATTGAGTTGACTGATCAGTAATTACCCGAGGTTGACTTCTTACTTGCGATGTCTGCTATTGGCCGACAATTGCTATAGGCTACGACCGGAGATGAGGGGCCGGTTCAGAGCGGTAAGCTGCTATTCACCAAGCGTGATTTCCAACAAAACGATCTACCGGTATCGGCCACATATAGTTATTTTGATAACCGGCTTGCCCTTCATTTTGTCATTCAACTGCTATACTTAAATATGCGGAACCAGTCGCTATTTCATCGCCAGATTATTCATAAAAGTCTGCAAATAAGAATCCAATAACCTCCCGATACAATAGTGGCTCTGAACGCATTTATATCTGTCCCATGCAATGCATGAGCCTTGCTAGTAAAGGGTCGTCGCACTTCATGGGGTTCAAATATGTACTCTTTGAGAAGGAGGAGCGACCATGCCAATTCATTTTGAAGACCTAGACGTAATGCCCGAGGTTTCGGGATTGAAGTCGGTCCTGATCGTGCCATGCATTATGTGTCCTGCAACAACTTTAGCCATTAGAAACAAAAAACCTGTCATGCAATTCTTCAGGAGTCTCGTGACATCGGCTCCCCTTGAACAATACATCGAAGACCTGCAGTCCCGACTAATAGAAAAGGGCCTCAAGACAAAGGTTTTTAAAAGCTATTTTTATCAACAGTGGTTTCTCTGCATGTGGTCATCAGGTCGACGCAAGAAGCTACAGAAATTTGCCAAGGAATACGAGGCCGTGATTGTTTTGGGCTGCGACTCCGCGCTCGAAACCATACGCGATTCGCTCAAATCGACCGATTGCAAAATAATAGAAGGTATGCGGTCCGCTGGCTTAACGAATGCAAAACTAAAGTTCAAGTTTCCAGGCAACGTGTGCTTTGAGGATGTCAAGATACTTCCCATGTCCCAGCAACAGTAAGTGTTGACAGGGATTAACTCAGGATGCGTGATGGATCTCCTCGTAACGGGAGTCGTTGCCAGCGTGTTGGGGACGTTGATGATGGATTCTTTGAATCATCTCTTCGCCCGCATTGGGATTGTCGGCTCTCTACCTGATAGCGGTCATAAAATTAGTACAAATTTCAACCTCGCCTAGGGCAGCTTCCGGCCAACAGCTGCCCCTTGGCCTAGTCTAGAATTAACTAAACAATTAGGCAGTATTCGGCCAAAGGCACAATAGAGCGCACCGACACCTTTTGGTTGATCAAGGTGCAGCTACAGCACTCAGTCGGGCGTCAATTTGCCTCGTGATTTCGTAGATTCCGCTCTGCATGCGCAACCAGTCCCCATGGATGTCTACTGCATCGAACACTTTATTCTTGAGGTTGCGATCGGCGGCGAGCGTTGCGAATTCGAACCGTACACCCATACCCCCTTCGTCCATGTCCTCATTGGTGTAGTAGAAGTCGACGAGTTGATCCAGGGCATCCGTAGCACCGTGGATTGAATCTCGCCAATACCCAACCACTGCATGTGCCGCTTCATACTCGGCCCGCTGGTTGCCTAGCAGATCTACCAAAACTGGGTCGTCAAGTTGGCGTAGGCGTCCCGTAGCGATGAGCTCATCGTAACCAGCGAACACCAAAGGATAGCTGGGAACAACGTCGATATAGGCGATAGCCAATTCGATGTTTTTAGCATCCTCACCAGCCATTGTTCCGGCCTCCAGCGCCCGGAACAGTGCTTTAACATTGGACAAGTCACGTTCCATCAAAGGTAACGTTCCCTCAAACATGGCGAGGTTGCGCGCTGTATCAGATTTGAGCCGCTAAACGACCTGGGCGGTTTCGATACCATCCAATCGATCCTGATTCCAGCGGTCCACAGCTAACGCCAGCAGAATGCCGACGATGAGCACAAATAATTCCAACAGCAATGTGCCATAGTCGGCCTGTCGAATTGACTCCGTTATTGGCTTGATAACTCTTCACTCCCCATTCCACGTACGATCGCACTGATCACGATTCCTTAAGTATAGTTCTTCAGAAAAATCCTGGGGGTTGGAGACGGTTTTGTTTTTAGCGTGCGATATGAGCTGAAGACACCTTGGCGCAATGGTACGACCCATGTCATATTTGAACCGTTGGACTTTATGTACAGGACGTACGGTATGCCGCGGGCGCAGGAAGCGCAGGAGCGGCCATTTCCAGGCTGGTTTCACTCATTCCGAAACCGAGGGCTAACCTGACTCGCTTCCATGGTGTATTCGCGCCGAATAGTAAGCATCAGGCAAAGGTGACACCGGCTCGTCGGGGAAGACACAATAAATCCCACCCAGCCGATGAAGCCGACCAAAGCGCCGCCGAAAAACAGGTCAAAATGACTTGGGCATGGCGATTGAAGCGCGTCTTCAATATAGACATAGAAACCTGTAGTGAGTGCGGTGGTGACGTCCGAATCATCGCCAGTATTGAAGACCCGGTAGTGATTCGGAAGATACTTGCCCACTTGGATAAGAAAGAGGCATTTTCTGGAAACAGTCTGCTGCCGGATTGCCGGGCCTCGCCCAGCCTGCCGATAGGATTGTTCGAGTGAAGTAACAATTTCAACTATGATACGGACTTGCTGTTCCCAATTTGGTAACGGTATGGCTGATCTCATTCCGGGTTCAAGGACTGATGGAAAACCCTGTTGCAAGAGTCCAATATTTGATTCTTAACGCGCAAAGTTGACCAGATTGCGAGCCATTTCAATTGAACGACTGGCGTGAATGGCTGTTTGGTACTTTGCGTTTTCAGTGAATATAGCGTTTGTTTTACTTATACTCCGCAAGATCCTTGGTCATGTACATAAGCGTGATGAGCTGACCGTTATCGAGGCGCGCGGCCCGCCGGGGCGTGGGGAAGAAACGTTGCAGCTGATGTAATGTCCGGGGGCGGTTAGTCCAGGGGATGATTTGGCTGCTATTCGAGAATTGGTCTATTGAGGGCTGGCTTGGCTACTTTCAGCCGCCCTGAGGGCAGGGTTTTGGGTGATGCAGGAGTTGTTCAGGTCTAATTCGGTGCCAGGTAGCGAATCCTGATACTTGCGTGAATTCTGGAAAAGGTGGTTTATACTTCCTTTCCGCCGCTATTCACATGGGGCGATTTGAAATATATGACCCGCTTCACGATGAGCCTCGCTTCCAAGCGTTGTTAAGGAAAATGAATCTGCTGCCATGAACGTTATTACAGAACTACTAAATGAGCAAGACAACCCTTCCATGGGTTGCTTGCATGTCTCTGCGCAGACGCGCGGGTCTGCTTCGTTCCTGCGCTCCAGTTCGTTTCGCGTTGGCACCTCCATGTGCCAAGAGGCCGAGAAATCATGAATTACCGTTGGAAAAGAACTGTGGGAGCGATCACTGATCGCGAATGCTCTTTGCTGACCAAAGGACTAACTCTTTGAGCCTATTTGAAGAACTAAAAAGAAGAAACGTCTTCCGCGTAGGGATTGCCTATGGTGTTGCTGCCTGGGTTCTGCTGCAGGTAGCCGACCTGGTACTGGAAAACATCAATGCACCCGATTGGGTGATCCAGGCCATGATGTTAATGGTCGGGTTAGGGTTCATCGCAGCACTGGTTATAGCTTGGGCGTATGAAATGACGCCTGAAGGCATCAAAAAGGAATCTGATGTTGACCGTAGCCAGTCGGTCACCGCTGATACCGGCCGTAAGATGGATCGCATCATTATCGGTTTTCTCGTGGTGGCAGTTGCTGTGCTGCTTTACCGGCAGACAGGAGTTCAATCCGCAGAAGAGCCAGCCGTTGTGGCATCCAATGAAGCTGGGACTTCCGAAGCTGTAAACATTGTCACCAACTCAGACAGAAAGTCCATTGCAGTATTGCCATTCAGAGACATGAGTGCAGCCGGTGATCAGGCTTATTTTGGCGAAGGCATTGCCGAGGAACTGCTCAACTCTCTGGTCAAGATCAAGGGACTGAAGGTAGCCTCCCGCACGACGGCATTTTCACTGGCTGGTGAGAATCTCGACATTCCGTCTATCGCCGAGCGCCTGGATGTCGCGCATATCCTGGAAGGCAGCATCCGCACAGCAGGACAGCAGGTTCGCGTGACCGCCCAGTTGATTGATGTGAATGAGGATGTTCACCTGTGGTCCGAAACCTACGATGGTTCGCTGGATGACATATTCAAAATCCAGGATGAGATCACCAGCAAGATCACCGCGGCCATGAAAGTACAGTTAGGGGAAACAAACCTGGTGGCAACGTCCGACCTGTTGACCAGCAACGCTGCAGCCTACCAGATGTACCTGCAGGGTCGTCATTTGTGGCGTCAACGAAATGCTCCGGCTCTACTGCAAGCTCAAAAGCTGTTTGAGGGGGCCGTGAAACTGGACCCCGAGTTTCACCAGGCCTGGTCGAATCTCGCGGTCGTGTATTTAAATCTGCCGGATTACGACAGTTCTTTTGATACTGAAGAAGAATTTGATCGCGGTCTGGGTGCGGCCAACCGGGCCCTGGAAATTGAACCACAATCCACAGAAGCGTTGATTATTAAGGCTGAGTACCAGATGTTTCATTGTCATATAGCTGACGGTGCCCGTCTTTATGAACAGGCGATCGCTTCCAACCCACTGGACCCGACCGCACACCATTGGTATTCCATTACGCTTGCCGCTGCCGGACATCTCGAAAAAGCGTTGCAGCAAATTCAACTGGCTCGTGCGATCGATCCGCTGATATCAGCGGTAATAGCAACCGAAGCGACGTTACATAGAGATAGCGGTAACTATGACACGGCCAGGACCATGCACCGTCAGGCGGCCGCGTTAGGCATTTATGGCGGCTCGATGTCTGCTGTCGGTCTGGACTATCTTATTGCCGGCGAAATACAAAAGGGCAAAGACCTGTTCATGGAAAGCACCCGGACCAACGCCCCAGAAGTCGAAGCACGAAACCGATTGTTTCTTGAAGCATTGCAGGACCGTGAAAAAGTTGAGGCGTTCACTGAATACCTGGGCTTTGCAGACAAGCCTTCATACGAATTAATTGATGTGATGGAACTGTTGGCAGCACTCGGCTCCCCACATGCCATGGCCTACCAGTCCCGCCTGGAGTGCCCGTGGTCTGAAGGCTCCTTGTGGTCAGAACCATTTCGTGAACAACGTGCCGCGCCTGAATTTTTCGCTTTCATGGAAAAAGCCGGAATCGTGGATTTTTGGCGCGAATATGGCTGGCCGGATGATTGTGCATCGTTGAATCAGAATTTGGCGGAGTGCCCTGAATGAGTTTCTTCGAAGAACTGAAACGCCGAAACGTGTTCCGCGTGGGCATTGCCTATGGCGTTGCTGCCTGGGTATTGCTGCAAGTGGCCGACCTGGTGCTGGAAAACATCAATGCACCCGATTGGGTTATCCAGGCCATGATGTTAATGGTTGCATTGGGCTTTATTGCTGCACTGGTGATTGCCTGGGCTTATGAAATGACGCCTGAAGGCATCAAGAAAGAAGCCGATGTCGACCGAAGCCAGTCTGTTACCGCCGATACCGGCCGTAAGATGGATCGCATCATTATTGGTTTCCTGGTGGATGCTGTTGCTGTTTTGCTATACCGCCAATCGGGAAATTCAAGCCCTGAAAATGAAGCGGCAAATATCCCAGCAGAAGCTGGTGTCGTTACTCAAGCTGATCCAGCGCTTGAACCGGATCGAAAATCAATCGCAGTCTTACCTTTCGTCAATATGAGTTCTGATCCCGAGCAGGAGTATTTCTCAGACGGTTTGTCTGAAGAATTGCTTAACCGTCTGGCCAAGAACGATCAGCTTCACGTGGCCGCACGAACCTCCGCCTTTCAGTTCAAAGGTCAGAATCTCGATATTTCTGATATCGGCCGCCAGTTGAAAGTTGTGCATGTGCTTGAAGGCAGTGTGCGAAAGGCCGGCAATCGTCTGCGAATTACAGCGCAGCTAATTCAAGTGGATAACGGTTTTCACCTGTGGTCGGAGACCTACGAGCGCGAAATGGATGATGTTTTCGCCATCCAGGACGAAATTGCCGTGGCCATTA
>JAOUCZ010000173.1 GCA_029859505.1 Lysobacterales bacterium
GCCGACTTCGGGCCGGCTGGTGCTCTGTAATATGGTGGCTGAGGCCGGTGCAACCGCCGGTGTGGTGCCACCGGATGAGGAAACCTGCCGCTATCTGCGTGAAGAAGCCGGTGTTGAAGAACAATTAACCCTGTTCTCAGCGGATGCAGACGCGCTGTATGACCGGGTGATTGAAATTGATGCAAGCAAGCTCGACCCTCAGATCGCGTGTCCACATACGGTGGATAACGTCGTTTCCATCGGCGCAATCAAGGGCAAAAAGATCAACCAGGTTGTGGTGGGCTCCTGTACCAACGGGCGTCTCGATGACATTGAAATTGTCGCCAGAATACTGAAAGGCAAACAGGTTGCAGAAAGCACACGTTTACTTGTTTTTCCGGCGTCGTGGCGTATTTACACCGATGCGATGGAGGCAGGTTATCTGCGGGATCTGATTTCTGCAGGTGCCGTGGTTTGCAACCCCGGTTGCGGGCCGTGCCTTGGTATCCACCAGGGTGCACTGGGAGATGATGAGGTCGCTCTCGCCACGACCAACCGTAACTTCAAGGGCCGCATGGGTAACCCGGGTGCCGAGGTATTTTTGTGCTCACCGGCAGTGGCGGCGGCAAGTGCGCTGACCGGCACAATAAGCGATCCTAGAGAGGTGAACTAAGATGGCCAAAGGAACCGTGGTACTGAAGCTGGAAAATGATATTTCTACAGATATCATCTACCCGGGCCGATTCATGGCGACAGTGCTGCCGACAGAAACACCCCGCTTTGCCTTTGCCGACGACAAGGAATTTAACCGGGCACTTATTGACGGAGAGGTTCCCGCAGGCAGTTTTATCGTCGCAGGAGACAACTTTGGTTGTGGATCCTCACGCGAGCAGGCTGCTTCGTGCATTAAGGCATACGAGATCATCGTTATAGCCCGTAATTTCGCGCGGATATTCCTGCAGAACTCGATAAATGTCGGGCTTCAGATGATTATCTGTCCAGATATTGATGCCCGGGAGGGTGACGAACTGGAGGTCAGGGGAAACGAGGTTTTCAACTTGACCACAGGAAAGTCCTTTGTGATCGAGTCATTGCCGCAGGCCCGCCAGGAGATTATTGACGCGGGTGGTTTGATTCCCTATGTACGGAGTTTACTGCTGGCAGACGCGATCAAGGAGTAACATCCGACTCTACAAGAGTACAAAACTGGCGAGGGCCACTCCAGTGGTTACCAGGCCGAGCAATGTCAGGTAACTGAGTCCTATCACGGCAAACTTTGCCATGGTCATAAACCAGTTTTGCCTATAGACAACACGCAGTGAAATAAGCATATAAAGTGGTATCCAACTACCGATGATAGCAATCACCCAGATCATGGCGGTTTCGGCTCCGGCGTAACCATACCGGGTGAACAGCGTTTCGCTTACATTGGCCAGCAATATCAATGTCAGGCTCACAAACAGGAAGGCGTGGTTATGCAGTGAGAAAATCAGGTGTTCGATGTAATAACGCTTTGCAAACAGATACCAGAACTTGAAAATCAGGGCCACCACAGGCAATAAAATAAACATGGTGGCCGGCAGGATGTCAAAAACCTTGTCGATAATCAGGTTAGGGTTTTCATTGATCTGTTCCGCCTTGTGTGGGGACTCTTCAATTTCATTATTAATCCGGTCATTGAGCCAGGCCGGCAGCCATTTAATATCTACCGGGTTGGTTTCACGATCCCAGGGTTCATCATTGAACTGAATGTCATCAATTTCAAATCCCCCGGTAATCACCTTGGTATCGCTTTCGTCAGACAGAATCTCATCAACGTCGACCTGTTCGCGTACCTCCGAGGGCAAACTGTTCATGGCTTCTTCAACAGATTGTTGTTCCGCTACAGGCTCATCCACTATCACGTTGAACCCGGTTTCATCTGCAGAGCTGTTGATGGAAATTGAATCAGTCGAAAGCAATGCCGCCAACAGGAAAAATACGATGCTCGAAAATATATACAGCCGCATAGGCGGTGCATAACGAAACCGCCGGCCTTGCATATAATCACGTGTCAGGCGGCCCGGTTTAAACAGCAGCGGTTTCATGGTGCGCATGAAGCGGGAATCGAGGTCCAGTAAATCTTCCATCAGATCCCTGAGCAGGACAGGGAAAAAGCGCATGAAGTTACGATCAGGCTGACCGCAAAAATAGCAGAATGGTCCCTTGAGCGCGGTTCCACAATTCAGGCAATTGTCTGATCCAGCCAGCTTTTTTTCACTTAGTGAAAATGATGGATTTCCAATCAAGGCTGGTGATTGATCTACTTGGCCTGACTCGCTACTTGCCGGTTGTTCCGGATTCATATCAGCATTTCCTCACACCGGTTGATCCGGTCATGTTGTTTTATCCTCCATGGTCTACAATGTCCGCTCACGCCAGATTGTAGCCAATGACAAGTATAAGCATACATAAAAAAAACCACCCCGCCGAAATTCTACGGACATTACAGTTGGCTATTCCGGTCGTGGTGGGCATGGTCGCCAGCTTCAGCATGAATTTTGTAGATACGCTGATGGCGGGCAGGTTGCCGGACAAGGAAATAGCCCTGGCAGGTATAGCGACCGGCGGGGCAATCTGGTCGGCAATGTTGATGTTTATCCTGGGTGTATTGATGGCCCTGCAACCCGTGGTTGCACAGGTGGATGGTGCCGGTAAACGCTCTGAGGGCGGTGCTGCTGCACGTCAGGGGTTGTGGATAGCGTTGGCAGTCTCGGTTCCGTTTGTGATTTTCCTGCGTTCGGGAGGACCCATGCTGCAATGGATGTCAGTGGGTGCTGACATTGTTCCCACCGCTATTGAGTACATGGACGCAATAAGCTGGGGCGCGCCGGGTATTTGCCTGTTATTGACGCTGCGCTTTTTTAGCGAAGGCAGCGGATACACCCGGCCAACCATGTACATGGGCTTGCTGGGTATTGTGTTGAATGTTCCACTTAACTACGTGCTGATGTTTGGCAAGCTGGGTTTACCCGCCCTGGGTGCCGAGGGTTGCGGCGTTGCCACCTCCATTGTGATCTGGGCACAACTGTTGATGATGTTTTTTTATGTGCGCTGGCATGCGCACTTCAAAGAGTTTGAACTGTTCAGGTGTTGGGACTGGCCGCAGTGGTCAGCGATTTCTAAACTACTAAAAATAGGCTTGCCCATTGGAACTGGTATTTTCGTGGAAGGCAGCCTGTTTATTGGTGCGGCACTTCTTATTGCACGTCTGGGTGCATTACCTGCTTCTGCTCACTTGATTGCAATCAACTATTCAGCGTTGATGTTCATGGTGCCCCTGGGGCTGGCCAGTGCAGTGACTACGCGGGTGGGAAATGCACTCGGCAGGGGTGAGCCTGAGGCTGCACGCTACGCGGGATTGATCGGTCTGTTAATTGTGCTCTTTACACAGACCCTGAGTGCGGCGTCGATGATTTTCATTCCCGAGTTCATTGTAAAGATTTATACCAATGACCCGGAGATCACGGCGATTGCAGTTGGACTGTTGTTCTATTCCGCGATCTTTCAATATGCCGATGGCATCCAGATTTGCGCGGCAGGGGCTCTGCGCGGTTTGAAAGATACTGTGGTACCCATGTTGATCAACACGGTTTCTTATCTGCTGGTCGGTTTAAGTGTCGGTTACTACCTGACCTTCAACAAAGCCATGGGACCCGCCGGTATGTGGATCGGCATGATCGTTGGCTTGTCTTTTGGAGCAGTGCTGCTTTTAGGCCGCTTTTTGTCCAAGAGTCGCCAATTAACACGGCCAAACTTATCTAATTAGACAAATCTACATCCCCGCTTTCGCGGGGATGACTCTGCCATGATCAGGCTTGAGTGTCAGTCTCTGATTCGGTTTTGGTTTCAACTACTGCTTCCGGTGCGGGCGGTGCGACCCGGGCCTTCAGTTTTTTGAGTTCATCTTCAATTGCCGGATCAGAGGGAGTGTCCTCTGCAGCCCAGGTGTTACCAACCTCACCACCGACCTCGTATGACCGCACACGGGCTTCGAGTCTTTCTACCTGTGATTGCAGACGGTCAAAACGTCCCATTGCACGACGGATTTTACGCTCGGCAGGTGAAACTTCACGCTCGGGATAACCGGCCTTTGTTTTCCCGCTGGGAGCGTGACGGGTCGTAATTTCTTTCAGCTTGGTTTTGGCTTCGGCAAGCTTGGTCTTCAACTGGGCCATGTCGAATTCAAGTTGGGTAATACGAGCATCAAGACTCTTGGATTCGTCAGCGGCAGCATGCAGCGCCTGTTCAATTTCCGACTTGGCCTTCAATGCAGTGCGGGCCAGGTCATCACGATTGGTTTCCACAGATTTTTGCGCTCTCGCTGCCCATTCTTCTTTCTCACGTTCATAACGTTCCTGTAAACGTTTGAGGTGAGTCTGTTCAGCAAGAAGATCGGCACTGGCAAGGCGTGCGTCCTCGGAGGCGTCTTCCATATCACGGATAAGGGCCTTTAACAGTTTTTCCGGATCTTCTGCTTTTTCAAGCAGCGAATTAACGTTAGCGGCAATAACATAGCGTAGGCGAGAAAAAGATCCCATTGTTCTGTCTCCTGTGGTTAAGTTGTACAGAGTTAAAGATGCAGAATTCGTGCCACCCTACTAAGTTCATCAATAACAATGACATAGGATGCACAGGCGTTTGCCTTGGTAGTCAGAATTGGTGTTTTTAGCAAACAGTTGGTTTTTTCGCCATGCCCCGGACTGCCAGGTTGAATGGCATCCGAACACATATTGACAGCCAGTGACCTTCGACCGATTGTGATTAGTGGTTACTGTTCATACAATAGCCCCACAAATTTCATACAGGCAACAGCATGGCTAACGAACGATCTTTCCCGGTTAAATTTGCATTGGGGATATGGCATTTTGTCAACGGCAGCAGGAAAATATTTCTGAATCTTCTTTTCTTGCTCTTTCTCTACTTTGTATTTATCGCTTTTCAACCACCGGAAACCGTGCGGCTCAAGCCTGATTCCACACTGGTTATCCGTCCATACGGTAATGTTGTTGAGCAATATACGACGACTGCCCTGGATCGCGCCCTGGAGGAAGCCACCTCTCAACAACAGTCCGAGACCCGTTTACGCGACATGTTGGAAACCATTCATCGTGCCGCCGGTGACAGTGATATCACCCAGCTGGTTATCGACCCGAACTATTTGCGGAATATAGGGCTGGCTGCGCTGAATGATCTTGGTCATGCACTGGAAGCATTCCGGTCTACCGGAAAACCTGTAATCGCATTGGCGGATCTGCTGGGACAAAATCAGTACTACCTGGCTTCCCTCGCCGATGAAGTCTGGCTCAACCCCAATGGTGCAATCTTGATAGACGGGTATTCAAACTACCGGCAATTTTATCGCGAAGGGCTGGAAAAGTTGGCCGTCGAGATTAATCTTTTCAGGGTTGGCAAGTACAAGTCAGCGATGGAACCTTATACCCGTGACGATATGTCCGAGGAGGCAAAGGAAGCCGGTCGTTTCTGGTTGAATGACCTCTGGCAGCAGTATCTTGAAGTGGTGTCTAAAAACCGGGGTCTGATATTGGAGTCGCTGCAGGAATCCATTGATGACCTGCCTAACCAGATCGAAAGTGTGGATGGTGATTTTGCACGTTACGCCCTGGACCTGGGCCTGGTGGATCGCTTGATGACGGCACCCCAGGCGCGTCAGGAACTGGCAAAACGGGGTACCACCGACCAGGCTGGAGATAGTTATCGCGCCGTTGGAATGCAGGACTACCTGGACCTGACCGAGTCGCGAAAGACATTCAATAGCGCAAAGAAAATTGCCATCGTGGTTGCTGAAGGCGAGATCGTTGGTGGAAATCACCCGGTAGGTCGAATTGGGTCTGTATCAACGTCGGAACAGCTACGTCGTGCGGCACGTGATGACGATGTGGCGGCAGTGGTTTTGCGTATTAACAGTCCCGGCGGTGATGCCTATGCTTCCGAGGTCTTGCGACTGGAGCTTCAGCAAGTACGTGATTCGGGCAAGACAGTGGTTATTTCCATGGGTAACGTCGCGGCTTCGGGTGGTTACTGGATGTCCATGGCTGCAGATGAGGTCTGGGCCAGTCCGGCCACCATTACCGGGTCAATCGGTGTGTTTGGCATGCTGCCGACATTTGGTGCAACACTGGATAAAATCGGTATCCATACCGATGGCTTCGGGACCACCGAAATGGCCGGTAAGTTACGGCTTGATATGCCCCTGGACCCCGATGTCGGGCGTGTAATCCAAGCCAGTACGGAAAGGGTATACAGACAGTTTGTCAGCCTCGTTAGTGAGTCCCGTGTTAAGACTTTTGAAGAAATTGATGAGCTTGCACAAGGCCGGGTCTGGAGTGGCCAGCAGGCTGCAGAACGTGGACTGATTGATAAAACCGGAACTTTTCAGGATGCCATCGAGTCCAGTGCACGTATCGCCGGTCTGGGTAAAAACTATCAAATCAAGTGGATAGAACCGGAGCAGTCCGCACTTGACCAGTTTTTCATGGACTTCATGAGTGGCGCGCTTGCAAAGCTGAATTTCACTGTTGGTAAACCTGCAATGATCCCCGCGTCCTGGCTACAGGGCATGCTTGATGACTTACAGTTTATTAGCGCTCAAGAAGGGAAGTTTACGGTTGCAGCCCACTGTTTATGCGGGCTGTAGGTGGTTCGAAGCTCAACGGCCTTTTGTTGGGTCGGGCAGGCCGGAGTGTAACTGCCAGCGTTCGTTCTCTTCATTAAACTTCCAGATCTGTTCATCGATGACGACGCGTTCACGCGCCTGATTTTTGTTGAACATTCTAATTTCCACAACCTGTATGAGACTTTTGCCCTTTTCGTTATCAGTCGGGATGGCAGAGCGTACGCTGTACTGGGTGACACGAAACAGTCTTAACCTGTCGAGATCCAGTCTTGTGACAGGGTGCTCTTCAAGGTAATCCGGTGCAATAAAGTCGACCGCCGCATCCCATTGAGCCCAGCGAATGACAGTATCATATTGGAGCAGGGTGTCAGAGAGATCCTGCTCTTCCTTGGTTTTAGGGCAGGCGGTGAGCAGGACGGCCAGGCCAAGAATTAAGATTGTTCGCAGTGTCAACTTCATAATTTGAATTTCCAGGGTCTATGTTTCCGGTGATTGGAAACGAAAAGGTGATTCAGGTTAGCCAGTGTATCTGTCATTCACTCATTTTACCGCTACAGGCGCCTGGCGTACTACGTGGTACACCCGCAGCACGTGCCGCACAACCATTGCTATAGGTTTTACCGTCACAACCGCAAACTGGATCATACTGCATGGTGCAGGCCATCGGTTTCTTGGGCGGTCTGACCACGCAGTCTCCCGATTCTTCAGCCGGTATGACTTCACCAGCTTCAACCGCATCAGCGCGTTCAACAGGTTCGTTCGAGTCAGCAGTGCATCCTGAAATCATCCAGAACACAAGAAGGACAGTAAAAATTAATTTATGCAAAGTATCTGCTCCAGGTCATGCTTATCCATACGGTCCCGATCATGATCAGACAAAACATTGTCGCTGCGGAAGCCATATCCTTGGCTCGGCCCGATAGTATAT
>JAOUCZ010000174.1 GCA_029859505.1 Lysobacterales bacterium
AAACGGGCTGGTTTAAAGGTTGAAGATATTGAGTTATGGGAACTTAATGAAGCATTCGCTGCTCAGTCACTTCCTGTGTTAAAAGATCTGGGCTTACTTGAAAAAGCGGATGACATTGTTAATCCCAATGGAGGGGCAATTGCACTGGGTCATCCTCTTGGATGCTCAGGGGCAAGAATTGTGACAACTCTCTTACATGAGATGAAAAGAAGAGATAACAAAGTTGGTGTGGCAACAATGTGTATTGGAATAGGCCAGGGAATTGCGACGGTTATAGAAAGACCGTAGATAGCATCTTCCTGCATTCAGGAACAAATACCCCTAAAACATTTAGGGGTATTTTTTGAACTATACCTTTGCGAAGCGAAAACGTGTCGGTCTGGCAATGCGGGCCCAATCAGATGCTGACATGATGATGGAGTGAGTAAGTAAACCGGCATTGAACGCCACTTTGTCTGTTTCTATCCCTACTGAGTCATCTGCATAAAGGGTGAATGGCAAAATGGGTTCACCAAAAGGAGGAACTGCACCTGGTACCAGTCCGACCAACTCGTGGAGTTCCTCGATGGTTGCGAATCGTGTTTTTCGCACGCCGAGATAGCGCCGGATGGCTGAGGAATTGAGTTTTTTATCAGCGGGCAGTACGAAAAGCTGAAAAACACCATCGGTCCGTAAGATTAATGCCTTGGCTCCGACACGTAACTCCTCACCACGGGCAGCGGCCGATTCCTCCGAGGTACGTGTCGGTTCATGTTGTACCTCCCTGAACTGAATGCCGGCAGCATTCAGGTGGTTCCGGATTTTATCGAGGGTTTTCTGCGACATGTTCTTCGTCATTTGGGCTAACGAGAAACCTGACCAGGCCAGGCCAGCGTTTATCGGTCTGGAAGGAACGTTTAAGATAGAAGTGCCTCCTGTAAAAGTGAGTTCGAACAACCTCAAAACCATAGTTTGTCATTCGCATGCAGAAGTCTTCTAAAAGCGCACTGCCAAGACCGGAGCTTTGCAACTGCCGTGCGATTACGACACCGTCCAGGTACACCACCTTTTCGCTCTCAATTTCGTAACAGACACCACCGACCAACCGGTCAAGGCCGTCGACAATTACGAGAAAACGGTCAAATTCAGAGATAGTTTTCGAATGGCGCTGATTAAGAAAGAGTCGATATAACTGACCGATTTCGGAAGGTTCCGTCGCTTCCCTGACAAAATACTGTGTACCGTCATGTGCCTTGACCTGCGACTTGACGATAACCTGTTTGACACTACGATCACCTGTCGTAAGCACTTCCAGATCGAGCACTTCACGGGCACGTGGGAATACAAGATGACCGAAAACACGGCGGTCATCCTTGCTTTGTAATGTCGCCTGCAACTCCGATAAAGCGGGGGAAGAAATGGCCGGCGTATCGGGTTTCTCGTGCAGGATGGCCAGGAGGTAGTCGAATGCCATGCAGATCTCAGCAGATGCATCGTTAAAGTATGTGTGGCGATACATATGGTAACGAGCAATTTCATCGAAACGGTTAATTGCATACAGTCTGTACAGTGTGTCTGCCTGTTTTTCCCTGGCCTGTGGTGTGGCGTCAGTGTTTACGTCACTCCATTCCTCATAGCGTGCAATGGCACATCGCAGGGGGACGGGAACATAATATGTGTCACCCAGCGCTTCAATGTACTCCATCAACCTCAAATAGAGTGTCTCTTCATCTGTTGATTTCTGAACTGAGAGATCTGATTCCAGCATGCACAAAAACTCCCGTCCTTCTTCGATACCAAGCGCCTCGACACAGGAATCAAATATCCAGGTCAGGTCAATCATGTTAGAAGCCCAGGGATAATGCATGATGGTCTGTTGATAGAAGTTTTTTACCAGGGGCCTGACGATGGATAAGGGTCCTTCGTATTCGTGGCAGCCACCAAGAGACAGAATAAACTCTCTTTGCCGGTAGTCCGGTTCCTGAACGACCACATTGGTTGGAGAAGGATAACCGGGAACGATTTGATAACCGCTATTACGACAGGTCGCAAAAAACGTCGACATGGCGCGGATAAACAATTTTCTGAGAAACTCCGAGTGATGCCTGACGAAGACATCATTTCGTGAGCTATTGAACTCCCGGATGCGTTCCCAGACCGTCAGGTCATTGACGAAAGCAATTGACAGAACACCCAGATCGGCACGACTGCAACCCAGTCTCGGCAGTGTTCCCGGTCCATGCGGGTGATCGGACATCGCCATGAGCCAGCACAATACCTTTCGCGTTGGCGGAGCGGCGTAGTCCTCCCGTAATGTCACCATTAACTCGTAGTGATTACCTTCTTTGGTATTTATGCTGACGCGATACAAATGATGTCCACGTTGTGACAACAGGCGTGAGAACCAGATGCCGCCGAGGGGGATATTCATCAAATCACAATTGTGAACATCGAAGGCGAGAGCGATGGATTTATGCAGAAAGGTGGTTTGCGCAAAAGCCGTGGTCAGTCGTTCGATTTCATATTCGGTGATGCCCTCTTCGAATACCATGCGCTCGGACCAGTCAGACCTGTCGTATAGTGCGATTTTCCCGAGAAGGTACTTCTCGAACCAGGCTGACAGGTCAGCGAGAAGTGCCTGTGCTTTCTTCATCAAACCTGTTTCGGTCTGATGCACGACCCAACTGGCGAGTTCTCCCCTGATTGCGTAATAAAACTGGGGGTTGGTCTTTACGAAATCTGCCATCAACTGCAGGAGTTTGCCGATCTGGTCGACAACCACCGGTGTGGCCGGCCATGTCAGATGGTTACGGTAGTGCAACATACGCAGACGAAGCGCCTCCAGACGTCGGCGTTCAATTTTCCGGCCTCTGATCCTGTGGATGAATTCATCATTGAGAAAAGACAGGCCCGAGTTCAGAAATGCGGGATAAACACTGCGGTAGTCGGGCATCGGACGGTTCAGCAACATCACGCTATAGGCCTGGCAACGTATACTCTCAACGGGGTGACGTGCCAGCGCCGCCAATCTGCTTCTGATCAGTTCCGCAATTCGGTCGTCTGATTCGTCGAGGCGGGTTTCCAGTTGATCGATCGCACGCTCTGCGACGGGTTCAGCTTTGTACAGCGCATCTGTAAACAGCTCGTGAATATGTTTGAGTTGCTGATTATTTAAGACTCTACCACCGGATTCAGCGACTTCCACTGCTGTTTCATCGCGATACGGTAAAGATACATGAGTGGCGATACCTTTGAGCTGTGCATCCCAGCCCTCCTTACAGGGGCAGAATGCAAGCAGGGCGGGATTGCCGGCCCAGAGTCGGGGTTGTCGGGCGAACAACCCGAGATCGAGCACTTTGCCCTCTATTTCGTATTCGAGGTCACCGACCAGCACATCGTTGCCAACGATTTGAATTGGCAGGTAAAGGTCGCGGCTTTTGTCCCGCAGTCCACCGTCTGAGCACTCGATATTATCTGCTTCAAGAATACCCAGATCACGGAAAAACCAGCGTGGAACATGAATGCTCAAGCCAGGGCAACTGAACTCAACAAAATCCCGGACATACAGTTCTTCAATAACGGTTTTAAAGTTCTCAACCACCTGCCTGCGGCGGAATGACCCCTTGGGTGTCAACTCACCCTTGTCAATATCAAAGTCACGATCCAGCAAAGCGATGTTCACGATACGCTCATAGGGCATCAGTTCCTGGTTTGCTGCAGTGACAAGGTTTTTATAGTAGCTTTCGCGCTCCTGGTCATCCGAGGTTGTACTAAACAGCTTTTCATCCGTGTCGGGAACGATTAGAAGGACGTTATAGTCGCGCGCATCTCCGACCAGGAAAACGTTTTTTATGCCGGGAACATCATTGAATTTCTGCTCGACGCGGCGTGGCGCAATGGTTTGCCCACGGTTGTTCTTGTAGATGTCCTTGAGCCGGTCGACGATCTCATAGTGACCATCGTCACTGACCTGGAAGAGGTCACCGGTTTTCATCCATGGCACGTCGGTCCTTGCATTAAAAACCGCTCGGTCGGGATCATCAGAGTCGAGTTGCTCCAAATAGCGCGCCATGTAGGGCCCGCCGATCTCAAGTTCTCCACTCTCTGTAAGACGGGTAACCATACCAGGCAAGGGGATGCCGACAGAGTTGTCACGATACTGATGTGGCGGTGTCATGGTGATACCGCCGGTGGCCTCTGTCATCCCGAAACCACAACACAGGGCAACCTGGTTACGATGAAAGAACTTGAATGTCTTGGGTGCGAGAAAACCCGCGGCGGATATCCCCCAGCGTAAGCGTTTGCCTACTACCGAGCGAAAAACTCCCTGTTCGACATCGGCTGATGCTGTAGTTTCGAGCTGCTCCAGGCAAAACTCTTCAATCTGCCGCCAGCGCAGCGGTATACCGATCAATCCGGTGGGTTGAACTTCAGAGAGACGCTTCAAAAAAGTCTCCCTGGAGGTGTTGCCGGCGAATACATAGGTGCCGCCCCAAAATATCATGCCCAGCATTTCAAGATAGCGGCCGAAGGTATGAAATAGCGGCAGATAGCAGAATAACACCTCGTCCCGCCCAACCTCGGGCAGGGCGGCAGCACGTGCGAATCGCTTGGTGACCAGATTGTAGTTGGTGAAAGCAAGGCCTTTTGGTTCACCGGTGCTGCCGGATGTAAACATCACCGTATTGACAGTATGTTGATCCCGTACAGGCTGCCTTGCGAGGATGTCGTCTGCCTCGGACGCGGACAGTTGTGAACAGGCCTCGCCGAGATAAAGGTCGGTGTTGCGCAAGTCCCGATTATGGGGGTCGGTGATAAATGCCTTGAGTTTGATACCGGTTTGCTTTTGTACCTCGATGAGGCGATGCAAGCGTGCTTCACTATCGGTGACGACGATGTTGATACCAAGCCTCTCAACAATGTAGGCGATAGTGTCACGGTCGAAATGCCGGTCAATCGGAGCGTCGAGAATACCAAAAGTCAGGCAGGCAAGGTCGGCACAGGCACCTTCAGGGGAATTTTCCAGGTACAACAGAACACGCGGTTGCTCGACTGCCGAGTAGAAAACCGCGGCGATTTTTTTCATGTATGAGAAAACTTGCTGAAAACTCCACTTGGAGTAGCCATTATCCACCTCGCGGAAAAGCAACCGCTCTGGATGCTCGCTCACACGCTGCTCGAACATATTACGCATGGTATAGCTTGAGAAATCGACTATCTGGAACATGTGATCGGCCCATTTCAGACGGACCTCATGGGAGGCAAGGCTGTTTAGATAGTCCGGTCGCCGAGTGGTGTTGAGGTATTCGTGCCATACGGGTCGGCTGATCAGTCCTTGTTGACCGGATTTAAGTATGTCATCAACGTAGGCGAGGAGAGCCCGGGCCTCATTTTGCAGATCGCGATCCTGCTCTCCAGGGCCGCTGAATGGTGCCAGCAAAGTGAGCAGATCACCTTCGCAGTTATTCGTTGTCGTGTTGGACATTGAGCTTCCCTTGTGCCCTGAATTGAATTCCGGATTCAGGATGAGTACTTAATTACCAGGCCGTTATTGTGGCTGAAACTCTGAATTATTTCCTTATAATTTCACTTCGAATCGGACGTTGGATTTCTTCCTGTTTCGCACGATATCGCGTATCGAAAACGGGATTGGGTTTGCCTGGGGCGGTTTCAACTGTGTCACGCCGACAGGTTGCAGTCATGCCCGTACCAAGCTTGAAAAACCTGCGGGGAAAATCACTGAAGAGTGTCGAGAGTCTATGGTCATCCGGAAAGTCGTCTGGAAAACTGAAATGATCGATCTATCTTCTCAAAATCCCCAATGCTCCAACTACTTGTCGAATAAGTTCAAGGTTTACCTAGCAAGCGATAAATTTCATCTATATTGGCCGGACCACTGTTGTCACCATTTTCCCGTCGTTGAGCAAGTATGTCGTCAATGGGTTTCAACATGACATACAACATTGGGTTCTGTGGTGACATACCGGGAAAAGTCTGTTGCATTTCATCCAGCAAGCGCTTGGCCTCTGCTTGCTTGCCCTGGATGTAAAGCACAGCTATTGCGGAAGGCAAAACAAATGGACCCTTGCTGATAAAAAGTGCTCGATTTATTGCCTCCAGTGATTCGTCCCGGTTGCCTTGGGCCAGTGCGACGACTGAACGGATTAGCCACACCAGGGAACTGCCTTCCCCGTATACCCCGAGTTTCAAGGCAATTTCGGCGTTGTATATCGCTTCTTCATAGCGGCCATCCCAAAGCAGGAAATCGGCATAGTCAACACGCAGACCGGGCGACAGTGGGTTTGCCTCTATCGCCTGCTTGAATACCGCGCGAGCCTCGTCAGCCTGGTCAGTAACTGAAAGCATGAAGCCCAGACAGCCGCACGCTGAGCCATTGAAAGGATTGAGTTCGTGGGATTTGCGAAAGTAACTGGTAATAGTGTGCAAACGCTCGGGATCAGTCTCTATCACTAGTGGTTGAGATGCATAGTTGTCGGCCTCGAGGTCACCTAACGCTGCCCAGGCCTCGGCCATGTCGGGTGCGATCCTGACCGCCTGATCCAGATGCCAACGGGCATTTTCATATTTGTCCGGGCTGAAATCCATGGTCACACTTAGCCCTCTGATATAGTGTTCCCAGGCATCAGCGGGTGGGTGGTCTGTGCGTTGCACACGCTTAATCTCAGACTTTAGAACTGCCGTTGCAATTTTCGCCACCAGCTCGTCTGCTACGTCAAATAATTCAGCCTTTCCGGCTACACGTTGAAAGCGCTCCGCCCAGACCTGGTTGTCGCCTGCACCTGACATGGTGGCCAGAATCCGAAAACCATCTTCATCTGAGCTGACGCTTCCTTCTACCCGGTAGGAAGCCCTCAGGCTGGTAGCATATTCGCCCGCGGTTAGCCCGGAATCTCTGTATTCAAGGGAAGCACTGCGGGAAACCACTGGAAATTCCTTTGAACGCTGCAGACCTGTGATCAGTTCATCGGTGAATCCGAAGGCAATATGATCGTTACTTTCATCTCCACTGGTATTTGCAAAAGGAAGCACTATCACCGAGGGACGGGCGATCAGCGCCTGTAATGAATATTGTGCTTCATGGTCCACCTGATCCTTGAACATGACCAGGTACACCACCGCCACAACCAGGCCACCAATAATCACATAATTCAGTTTGTGGTAGCGCTGACCCGAAACGGGAATTGACTCGGAAACTTCAGAATCTCTCTTGATGCCATCCGGTGTTAGTTCGTAAATCCAGGAAAGAAGCAGGGTCAAGGGTAAGCCAACGGCAAGTGATACCAGGATAACCTGAAAAATCCAACTCGGTGCCCCGACGTTACCCAGGATGACATCGGCCACTTGCAAGATGAGCCACGCGACAACGAGGTAGGCAGCCCCTACCCGGAAGACGTTGCGGCGTTTGAACTCACTGAATAAGGACATGACTAGACTTCTCTGTGTCCGCTATCGCCGTTAAGCATAATTGTTTACGCAGAAAAAGCCAGAAAAGTCACCGATAATGGTCGAGGCTGCAGTCTTCAGGTTTTCAATTTCCCCTCCCATTG
>JAOUCZ010000175.1 GCA_029859505.1 Lysobacterales bacterium
GTTCTGGCCGTTCCTCGGAGCCTATTTCCTCGTCGCAGTAGGCCACGGTATGTTCAAACCCGTGGTTATCTCAACCGTGGCGAAAGCGACCAACGAGGAGAATGGATCGGTAGGCTTTGGCATTTTTTACATGATGGTAAACATTGGCGGTTTCATTGGACCCATCTTCGCAGGTGTCGTGCGCGGCTGGAATTGGAACCTCGTGTTTTACGCCTCTGCCGGCTGGATCATTATCATGTCGATTGTCTGCCTGCTGATCTACCGGGAACCGCCACGTGATTCAGAGGCTGAAAGCCAGCGGTCCCTGCGAGAGGTTTTCAAGGGCATGGTCGAAGTCGTCGGTAATCTACGCTTCTTCATCCTGGTCAGCGGCCTGCTGGTCGTACTCGTGATGGGGTCAAAATGGTGGGATTTTTCACTGGTGGGAATGGTTGCATCAGGCTGGCTTATCGGTAATCTGCTGCTGGATGTCCTGTTCCGGGCCAGTGGAGCCGCTCACGAAGCACGCCCTTGGTTTTTGCAGCCCATGGCCATCGGCGAAGGAAGATACCTGTTGTTCCTCTTGCTGATGGCAGGTTTCTGGATTTCGTTTAACCAGATATTCATGACACTGCCGGAATACATCCGTGATTATGTTGATACATCCGATCTGATCGCCACGTTCGGCCCGGCAGCAACTGGCATTGCAGGCATTGCTCAAAGCCTCGGATTTGATACAACCAACTGGTCGCGTGGTGTGCTGGAGCACGGTCAAATCAAACCGGAGCACCTGATTAACCTCAATGCCTTTGGCATCATTTGCTTCCAGGTATTGATTTCCTGGCTGATGCGCAAGACTTCACCCCTGACCAGTATCATCATCGGTGTGTGTGTCACAATCGCCAGCTTCGGTCTTTACCTGGTCGGTATGAGCGGCTGGGTGGTTGTCTCTGCCATCCTGGTGTTCTCGCTGGGTGAGATGATGGCCAGTCCGCGCTCGAAAGAATATGCCGGACGCATAGCACCGCCGGAGAAAGTCGGTATGTACATGGGCTATTTCTACTGGTGTATAGCGCTTGGTCACCTGTTTGGTGGCCTGTTGTCCGGTTTGGCTTATCAGCATTTTGGGCCCAGTGGTATCAATCAACCTGGTCAGATGTGGATACTCTTTGCTGCACTGGCAGGCACTACAGCGATTTCGCTGGTTATCTATAACCGCTGGGTTATTAAAGTGGGGGACCGGTAGTAGTGATGGATGTATGTGCTGCAACCGGGAATGTGTCTGAAATGATTGCCTTGTGTGAAGTACATAAAGACAGGTAACCTTTACGAAGTATCAATAAGACGCAGCTCTTAATTCAAACATTTTTCACCAATGGTGCCTGGTATATGGGATTAAAAAATCGGGATCCTTTCGAGATCTTCAATAGTTGGCTGGAAAAGGCTTCCCGCAGGGAGATTAATAATCCAAATGCCATGACATTGGCAACCGTTGGTAACGATGGCCGGCCTTCGGCACGGATGGTGTTGCTGAAAGATTTTTGTCCGGATGGATTCACCTTTTATACCAACCTTGAGAGCCCCAAAAGCCTTCAGATGGCAGAGAACCCTAATGCAGCGCTCCTGTTTCATTGGAAGACGCTTAATCGGCAGATTCGTATCGAGGGGCCTGTGGAGCAGGTCTCCGATGTAGAGGCGGATGCTTACTTTGCAACCAGGCCGCGCGCCAGTCAGTTGGGTGCCTGGGCTTCATCGCAGTCGCAACCACTGGAAGGGTGGGCGGAGCTGGAAAAGCGGGTCGCCATGTATACCGCGAAGTTTCACCTGGGTCCAGTGCCACGACCGGCATTCTGGTCCGGTTTCCGTCTTCGTGCTGAGCGATTTGAATTCTGGAAAGAGGGTAACTTCAGACTGCATAAACGCTTTATCTTCACGCCGTCTGAATCCGATGCTCAGAAGTGGCATGTTCAGCAGGTTTTCCCCTGACCCTTAACTGCCTGGGCAAGGGGAAAACCTGCCGGGGCTTTAATCGCGTCTTGGTGTGACAAGGCGTTTAAAGTAATCCGAGAACGTATGTTCTGACAGGTCGAGTAATTCACCGGCATCAAAAAACGATCCGTTACATTCGCGACAGGATTCGTACCAGATATGAGTTTGTTTCGGGTCCACCTTCTTATGCATCTCACCGCCACAGCGAGGACAGTCGTATTCATCAAGCTGATTTAAGTTCTTGCTGCGCTTATGTGCACCGGTATCAATCGCAGTTGCTGCCTGTTTATTGCTCAGCAGTTCAAGCTCTCCGTCGTCGAACCAGATTCCGTTGCAATATGAGCAGCGGTCAACTTCGGTGCCTTCATAACTGACCTGTTCCATATCAGCTCTGCATTTGGGGCAACGCATGGCACCTGACCAGTAAATACCTGCCCCGCCGCCTGCACCAACGGTGTATCGCGAAACCTTCTTCTTGCCACCGTCGGGTGCTTGCTCGTGCCTGTGACGATGGAAGAGTAATACAATAATCATACCCACCACGAGAATTCCCAGCAAAAAGTAGGATTCCACGTAGGTTGCCCTGTCAGAGAATATCCCATAAAGCCACGAGCCAGCGGAGTGGCCGAGGTTTGCAACCGACATGTAAATGGCAAACTGGGTGGCAGAATTTCTGCTTTTACACACCGCCATTGCCAGCGCAATCACACTCACCATGGATACAGGAAGCATCATTATCCAAAGTGACAGCATGAAACGTACGTAAATGGTGTTCTCCCACATATACTGCGTCTGGGATATCAGGAACGCATGCACAGCGAGCAGGGACACCGTTAGAATCAGCATTCGCTTGGCACCGAAACGATCAATCATGGGCCCAACGAGCAGGGCCACACCAGCGCCGATCAGACCCATCATGGCGACCAGTTGCGACCACTGTGGCGTGGTGTAGCCAAATAGCTTCACAGCGGCAATCGGCATCAGGGCCTGCCCGTAGCCATATACCAGGCCGTCAAACAGCATGATGGCAAGGACGACCACACTGGCTCTCTTCCATAACACCTGGTTGATACCACTGAAGACCGCCTTGAAAGAGTTTCCGGGTTGAGCTCCAGAGGCTGCCTTGCCGGGACTCCATGGAAGTTTACGTTCGCCCTTGCGCTCCAGGATCGCTATAAACATGAGCAGGACAATACCGGCAACTAGTGATGCAGTAATGGCGGTTGCTTTCATGCCCACGGTCACCAGCATCGTTCCTGACACTGCCGCGGTGACACTCCAGCCGATGGCCTTGCCAAAACTCATGAAGGCATTAAGTTTGCCCTGTTCATTAACCGGCGTCAGGTCGATTGCCATACCATCAACAGCAACATCCTGGGTTGCGGCAAAACTGTTAATAAGAACACCCACGATCATCAATAAACCGATCTGCTCGGCCGGATTGTCGATCAGCATCAACGAGAGCAAGGAAAGGCAGAGCCCCAATTGCGCGGCGATCACCCAGGGCCGGCGCCGGCCCATGGATAGAAACTCGAAGCGGTCCATTAAAGGGCCGGTGATGAGTTTGAAGGCCCACGGCAACACGATTACGGCAAGATAGGAGGCGATGGCACTGGCGCTCACGCCCTGGGTTGCAAGCCAGGCGGGAATGGCGATGCTTAGTAAACCCGCCGGGATACCTTGCGCAAAGTACATCATTGCACCGGTTACATAGCGCGCGCGGGGACTTTCAGCGAGGATGAGTTTCAGGGCCATAGTTGTTCTCTTTTTTTTGCGGCAGACCCTGATCATACCAGTTTTTTATATGGCTACACTTGGGGCTGGGGTTTTCTATATCTGGGTGGGACCCCTTCTGATTACGATATTGATGTCAGACCAAATCTATCGCGTGCTTTTTAAGATCAGCCAGTTTTACAATTCGCAATGATGCTGCATGTGTTGCTTGCAATACTACTTTTGGCGCCACGCCTGCCTCCAGGGCTTCCTGCCAACGCGCCGCGCACAGACACCACTGGTCACCGGCACGCAAGCCTGGAAAGCCAAATTCGGCACGGGGTGTTGAAAGGTCATTGCCACTGTCACGGGAGAACTCCAGGAATTCTGCGGTGACCCGGGTGCAAACTGTATGTGAACCAACATCCGCTCGCTCAGTGTTACAACAACCGTCACGGTAGTAGCCGGTTAACGGGTCTTCGGAACAGGGGGCGAGAGGCTCGCCCAGTACATTTAGTTTTGCATCCATGGAAGGTATCTCAGTAGGGTTTACATTTATTGACTGAGTTTATCACCTGTTGGACTTGGCAGAAAAAGAAACCGGTATCCAGGACCGGTGCACAAGTTTCGGGGGTTAGAGTTAGCCAAATTATTCCCCTATTAAAATTTAATTTGATTGGTAAGCAAAATGCTTGGGTTTTACGCCCAAATCACATTGATTTTTACTGAAATTGGGAGAACAATGGAGAGATCAAAATTTCTAACATTGTGTACACAAATTGAGGAGCATGTATGTTATTTGACGGCAAGGCCATTCAGGTTGAAGTGATTGATAACATTGCTCATTTCACTTTTAACATTAAAGAAAGTGGAGCAAATGTTATCGGCTCGCTGGCTACTGGTGAATTATCAGAAGCTTTAGCAAAGATTCAAAGCTCGAATGCGAAAGGAGTTCTTTATAAAAGCAGTAAAGAGCATTTTATTTTCGGTGCAGATATTACTGAATTCATGGTGCATTTTAAAAAATCCCATGAGGAATTAAAGTCGTGGATTCTGGATATGCATGACTTGATGAACGGTTATGAAGATTTAGAAATTCCTACCGTTGCCGCCATTAATGGATTTGCACTTGGAGGAGGCCTTGAGTTTTGTTTAACAGCAGACTATAGGGTTATGGATACCAAGGCAAAAATTGGCCTTCCCGAGACCCAGCTTGGAATTATGCCGGGGTGGGGAGGATCGGTAAGACTCCCCAGAATGTGTGGGGCAGATCATGCTATTGAATGGATTACTGCCGGTAAACACTATAAAGCCGATGCAGCTTTAAAAATCGGTGCCGTTGACGCTGTAGTTGAGCCTGCAAAGCTTGAAGCTTCGGCAATTACCCTCCTTGAAAGAGCCATCAATGGAGAACTGGACTGGAAAGCCAAAAAAGTAGTTAAAAAATCACCACTAAGGCTCGATCAAATTGAAGCGTCAATGGTATTTGAGACTGCCAAGGGGTTTGTGGCCGGTATTGCCGGACCAAATTATCCTGCTCCGGTCAAATCAATCGAAGTTATGCAACAAGCTTGCACGATGGACAGGGAAGCTGCGATCCAGGTCGAAGCAGACGCCTTTGCTAGTTTGGCTCACACCGCGGTAGCAGAGAATCTTGTGACTGTTTTCATGGGAAGTGAGTACCTCAAGAAAGTCTCAAAGAAAATGACCAAAGATAGTCCTGAGACCAATAAAGCAGCTGTTCTTGGTGCAGGAATAATGGGAGGCGGGATAGCTTACCAGTCTGCTTCTAAAGGAACGCCCATTTTGATGAAAGATATCAATGATGGGGCTCTGGAATTAGGGCTAAATGAAGCGATTAAACTTCTAAATAAAATGGTGAAAAGAGAGAAAATTACTCCAGAGATGATGGCAAAAACCATTAGCATGATCACTCCAACTTTAAGTTATGGTGATTTTGACAGTGTGGATACCATTGTTGAAGCCGTTGTAGAAAATATCAAAATCAAGTCTTCAGTGTTAGCGGATTTAGAAGAAAAAGTAAGCGCCGATACCGTAATTGCATCGAACACTTCAACGATATCGATCACGGAACTGGCTAAAAACTTAAAACGTCCTGAAAAGTTTTGTGGAATGCACTTTTTCAATCCTGTTCACAGGATGCCACTGGTTGAAGTTATCCGTGGAGAGAAATCAAGCGAAGCCACAATCGCTCAAACAGTTAAATATGCCCTTCAGATGGGAAAAATCCCAATTGTCGTCAATGACTGTGCAGGGTTTTTGATCAATCGTGTTCTTTTTCCATATTTCAATGGGTTTAATAAACTGATTGAAGATGGAGTTGATTACAAAAGAATTGACAAGGTCATGGAAAAATTTGGCTGGCCTATGGGTCCGGCGTATTTAATGGATGTTGTAGGGGTTGATACCGGAGTACATGCAGCAAGCATTATGGGCGATGCTTTTCCAGATCGAATGAAAATGGCCGATAAAACAGTTGTTGAAGCGATGCTTGGTGAAAAGAGACTTGGCCAGAAGAATGGTATTGGTTTTTATAAGTATGAAATTGATAAAAGAGGAAAACCCAAAAAATTAGTTGATCCTGACGTTGACTCTATTATTTCAAAGGTTGTAAAGAGAACCGTTGAAGTATCGGATGAAGAAATTGTTGATCGAATGATGCTACCGATGATTTTTGAGTGTGCCAGGTGCCTGGAGGAAAAGATCGTGAATACTCCTCAAGAGGTGGACATGGGTCTTCTTATGGGACTTGGGTTCCCTCCATTTAGAGCTGGAGCATTAAAATATGCTGACTCTGTTGGACTAAAAAATATCGCTGAAAAATCTCAGAAGTATATTGAACTTGGAAAAATGTACGAGCCAACAGATGGCTTCAACAAATTAGCGGATAGTGGAAGCACTTATTATAGATAATGAATCTATAAAGGAATCGATATGAAAAAGGCAGTAATTGTAGATGCCGTTAGATCGGCCATGGGAAGATCAAAAAACGGATCTTTTAGAAACGTGAGGGCAGAGGAGTTGTCAGCCCAGCTTATGGAGGGGATTCTGGAAAGAAACCCACAAGTGCATCCAGCTGAAATTGAAGACGTCATTTGGGGGTGTGTTCAGCAAACCCTCGAACAAGGGTTCAACATTGCCCGAAACGCAGCAATTTTAACGAGAATACCAAAAGAAGTATCAGCTCAAACGGTAAACCGTTTATGTGGAAGCTCAATGACCGCCCTGCATATGGCAGCCCAGGGAATAATGTCTGGTCAGGGTGAGATCTACATCGTGGGTGGGGTTGAGCATATGGGCCATGTGGCCATGACTCATGGAGTGGATTTTAATCCGGGTTATTCAAAAGTCGCAGCAAAAGCTTCAGGCGCAATGGGGCTTACGGCAGAAATGCTGGGGCTTATGCATAAAATTTCACGTGAAGATCAGGATAAATTTGCACTCAGATCTCATCAAAGAGCAATTGCAGCAACCAAATCCGGAAAATTCAGGGAAGAAATTATCCCAATTCAAGGTCATGATGCTGATGGTGTTCCGTATATGGTTAAAGATGATGAGGTCGCGAGAGCAGATGCAAATCTTGAATCTCTTGGAAAGCTCAGACCTGTTTTTAACCCCCGGGGCGGAACGGTAACCGCAGGGAACTCTTCTGCTCTAAGTGACGGAGCAAGTTGTTTGCTTGTTATGAGCGAAGATAAAGCGAATGAACTGGGTCTTGAAGTCATGGGTGTTGTTAAGTCTATGGCTGTAACGGGATGTGATCCTTCAATTATGGGTTATGGACCAGTTCCTGCAACAAAAAAGGCACTGAAACGGGCTGGTTTAAAGGTTGAAGATAT
>JAOUCZ010000176.1 GCA_029859505.1 Lysobacterales bacterium
GCTAAATTCAACACGTTCGCTCTTCCCGGTAGACCCATCATGGGCTCGGGCAAAAGGTATCAGGAAAGGGCAGGTTAGAAACTGATGCAAGTCAAGTAAATGGTAATGATTCTCATTAGTATTAATAAATGACCGCTTTGAAATTAGTTAGCCTTCTAATTCCGGCGGCATGGATAATATCAACGTCGCAATACGCGTAATCAACGCCTCCAGATCCAGTCGACCGTCCCGGTTGGTTTGCACAGCAACTGTCAAACCGCTTGGAACAAAGTGCGTGACATGCGTTCGGTATCCGGGCCACAGGCCGCCGTGGCCAAAAGATGCGCCGTAATCGTAGACAAACAACCCAAATCCATAGTGAGTGCCGGGGGATTCAGGATTCTGCCAGCCGGATTCAAGCATTGAGGAGAGGCCCTCAGGGGTGACGATCAGCTCGTCAACCAGTGCCCCGTAAAACTTGACCAGCATCGTGGGGTTGGTAACAAGCCCGCCACCTGTCCACTCGGACCTTGGATCGAATTTCATGCGGCCATCTTTTTTCAGGTTACGTCCGCCGCCCATATAGCCGGTCGCAATATTGGTCAAAACCGACTTGTCGGCAGGGTGTACTTCATCCAATTGTTGTGGAACCAGGATGCGCTCGCTTAAAAGGCTGTAATAATTTTTTCCGGATACCGCTTCAATCAACCGGCCAAGCACCAGGTACCCGGCATCTGTGTAGTGGTATCCCTCCCCGGGGGAGAACAGGGGCTTCTTGTCGAGTACAAACTCAATAAGTTCTTCGGGTTCGTAGTAAGCACTCCCATCACGTATCACTCGTCCGATCATGGAAAACTGGAATTTCGCAGTGTCGATGTAGTCCAGGATTCCCGCGCTGTGTGATAACAGGTGCCGTACACGAATTTCCCTGGCATTTGGCAGTCTGCTGAACCAACTTGAATGTCCCAGCCATTTGGATGCCATGTCGTCGAGTGACAGCCTACCGTCTTCAATCAGCAACATGGTCAGTGCGGCGACAAATGTTTTCCCTGTACTGCCGCCGGGCATGCCGATGTCATTGTCGAGCGGGGCGTTGCTTTCCTTATCGGCGAAACCTGTTGCGGCGCAAACAATGCGGCCGTCTGACAAGCGAACAGCTGCACGCAGACCGGGCATCTTCATTTCGATACGGGATGTTTCCAGCAAGGACTTTAATCCGTTCTCATCAATGCAGAAAGCTGACGGGCAAAACATCAAAAGGGTGATCAGAAGCCACAATGGGGGTCGGGGGTATTGGTTATCCATCATTCTGATCGTATAAAGCATTCGCCCGCTTCAACAGCCAGGCCCGTTCTGCCGGGTTTGGGTTGTTGAGGGCGAAATGCATATATTGTGAATATATCCGTGCCCGTAAACTGTCGTTCCATGGGGCAAGGGCGAGGATTTCGTCAAACAGACGATAGTTTTCCATGAGTGACAATCCGGACATAAATTTTTGAAACCCCACCAGGTAACGGTCTTCTGCCTCCAGGGTTTGTTTGAATCGTGTGCTGTCTTTTATATCCGGTTCCTGGCTGGCTAAAAACTCCGGGTATGCCCTAAGTTTCAATTCCCTTATGAAATTGTGGTTGGTGATAATTTGCTGGTTTCTGTCAATCACGTAATTCCACGGGTAATAAAATTCATAGTGCGGATGATCAAGGCTGTTGATTAAGGCCGCTTTAACCGCAGGACGGATGGTTCTCTCATCTGCCACAAAATGAGGCAACACTGACTCTGCCGAGGTCAAACCATAGGGTTCAAGGCTGGAGAATGCCGTCGGATTACTGCTTAATTCGCGATTAATATGGTCATAATCCAGCACGATCTTTTCGTTTGAGCCAATGAGAATGGAATTAAAAGGCCCCTTCTTGTAGGCAGGCAAAAAATACCAGAGCTGAACATATGGAAAACTCTCAGCAAAGGTTTTCAATATCATCTGGTATTGCCTGGGTGGAAGGGTTGCCGGCACCCATTGAGCTACGAGGCCGCCCGGTGCCAGGTGGTCCCGTAACAAATCATAATATTCAAGGGAATAGGAAAAGCCGTTGGATGCATACTCATCAGCGGTTTTTTCATCGGCGGTAATCACCTGGTAGCGGTCGGACGTGGTGCGCAGAAAATTACCGATATCATCGATAGTTACCGTCAGTCCCGGGTTATCCAGTACATGGTGGTTTTCATTAGCGAACCATGCTGCACCCTCTGCAACACCGGGTTCAATCTCAACAGCGGTAATACTGTCGACACCGGGATGAAGGGCGCTTTCACCGGCGAGTATTCCCGAACCCAGGCCAACAGAAAGTTCCGTTGAGACATCTTTCAAAAGCAGCTTGGGTAAATGCGCCAGCAACAATTGCTTGTATTCGGCCATTCCGGTTCCACCAATCACAATGCCATCCACACTCATGTGCTTTTCCATTGTTTTCGGGTTCCAGTAAACCTTGGTGGTTGCCAATGGCCCCTCGCGGTAGAACACGGTTTTGAAATAATCCTGCTCTCCATCTGAAGGGAACTGAAATTGCAGGGGGGTCCGGCTCATGGCCGCCACCGTCAGGAGTAAAATGACTGGCAACGCAAATCGCCAGGCGGGGTGTCGCCGTGGATGTTTAAACCTCAGGAAAAGAATCACAAAGCCAAGTGCCACGTTGAGTATCGACATGGCCAGAATACCTTTCTGGATACCCAGCCAGGAAAGCAGAATAAACCCGGGCAGCAAAGCCCCCAGGACGTTGCCTAGTGTGTTGATAGCGTAAAGCCTGCCCACATGGGCCCCGGTCTTGTCCCGGTCTTTTACGACAACCTGTCCCACCAGGGGAAAGGTGGAGCCAATCAATATGGCTGGAACCAGCATGACCAGAAAGGCCACACCAAAACTTGTGAACATGAGTGGAAAGACCTGGTCGGTTGTTTTTAGCACGTATTCGTTGAGTGACTGGGGGTCTCCAATGAAAAACAATAACGGCAGGGCCAGCGCAGAGAAAAGCCCGAGCAATACCTGGATCCATCCAAATACGGCAGCGCGGTCTTCGATACGCCTGATCAGGAAGCGGATCAGGTAACCACCGATGGCGATTCCACTCAAAAATGCACTGAGCATGGTGGTCATTGCATAGGTGGAGTTTCCAAGGATGAATACCAGGGACCGGGTCCAGTAAATTTCATAGGCAAAAGAGGTGAACCCGGATATCCCGAGCCCCACCACAATGATACGAAACGTGACCGGATCAATAGACCTGAATTTGCCCGGGCGGTCTTTTTCAGGTTCGGAAACGGGTGGCAATGAAGCAGGCTCAGCGTCTGCTATGCGAAGAGATACCAACCAGGCGATGCAGCCAATCAACAGGTTCCCTGTAACCGCGATGTAAACAGGTATATGGATACCATACGTGCCGATCAGGAAAAAACCGGTGATCAGCACACCGGTGACGGCCCCGAAGGTGTTGGTTGCATAAAGTGTGCTCAGGTCTATACCCAACAGTGTTCGCCGCTTGACCAGGAAGCGGGTCAGAACAGGAAGTGTTGCTCCCATCAAAATAGTGGGTGCCATAACCAGTACAAATGCCAACATGAACCTGATCGGGGCGAAGGTTGCTTCAGAGAAACCAAAAAGATCATGAAGCAGCAGGTGGGCGGGGCCGATCCGGCTCAGTAAAATATGCGATAGCAGGGCGGTCAGGGCTAAACCAATCTCAAGAATGGCGTAGAGACGCAGGCAATTTGCACTTCTGTCGGCCGCTTTACCAATTAACCAGCTGCCAATTGCCAAGCCGGCCATAAACGCGGCCAGTACGGTTCCCAATGCAACGGCGGTAGAACCGAAAACATGTATCATCATGCGGGACCAGACCACCTGATAAACAAGTGCGAGCGCGCCGGAGAAGAAATAGAGCAGCAATACTGCAAAAAGAGGTAAGGGCTCCTTATTTGTCCGGCTCATGATCATTACACAGTACTTATTGCCACTTGATCCCGGCAAAATTCTGCGCTGCAAACATCATACCCTTGGGTGCTTCATCTCCCTGTTTTCCCAGCATCGCCGGAATAAGTGCGCCGGGTAAAACCGTCGAAACATCATTAAAAGCATCCGGGCCACCAAGATCGGTTCGGCACCAGCCGGGATCAACCATGTTGGCTAATACGTCTTTACCATCCAACTCAACTGCTAACTCCCTGGTGTATTTGTCGAGGGCCGCCTTGGTGATGCTATAGGCGTTGAGATTTGGCTGGTCACGAATACCGGAGGAGACATTGATAATGCGGCCCCAGCCGCGTGACGCCATTTTTGGAGCGAAATAACCACAGATTTGAATTACAGCATAAAGGTTTACCTGAAAACTTTTCTCATAGTCCGACTGGGGTGTTTCAAATAACGGTGTTTCCGGTGTCATCGTTGCTGCATTGTTGTAGAGAATATCAATGCCGCCACTCAGCGATTCTGCCTCTTCGATAAAAGCATTAATAGCTGCAGGATTATCCAGAAGACCTTCGACACTATGCACCTGCACACCGAGGTCTTTCAGTAAGGATCTTGTTGAAGACTGGTTATCCTTATTCGATGAGTGCAGGACCAGGTTAACCCCCAGTTCAGCCAGTCCTAAAGCGATCTGCTGGCCGACGCCACGGCTTGCACCGGTGACCAGCGCCCATTTACCTCTAATATCCAATGTCATTTGTTAGCTCCGATTTAAATTTCAATTGAGTTTAAACTCATATATTTAAGAGTGGTGTTTTTGTGCTTTACAGTGCCCGCCAGGCGGTCCAGCCAAAAAACAACAGCACCCCCAGCAATGCAATCATGGTGAGTGGTCGGTTGCGGTAGTCGCTGCCCACCCATGTTGAACGGCCATTCAAAATGAGAAGAGCCAGTACCAGGATGGGGAAAAACCAGGCTCCGATTACGGCGTAAAATTTTTGAACTTCACCAAAACCTTGGAATAGGCCAGCCATCGGAATCAACGCCATGGCCGCCAGGTAGCCCAGGTAGGCTGGTGACCGGGTATCCACTCTCGTTTCCCAGCTTTCAGCCTCCGGTTCCGGCCCGCGCAACAATCCCCAGAGGTCAGCGAACAGGTAGGGTATGGCCTGCCAGACGCCAAGCAGGCTACTGAACACAGCACCCGCCGCACCAATCAGAAATATCCACCGGCCTGTCGGTCCAAGGCTTTCCACGAGTCGCTCTGCCAATGTGACCAGCAGGGTGGCACCACGTCCATCGACCTCAATAGTGCTGCCGATAATGACCATCGCGATACCAAACAAGGCAGTGACAGCGTAGGCTACAATCAGGTCAATGCGGCAGGTTCGCAAGTCGTCCTTACCTGTTCTTCCAGCCTCCCGAATCCAGTAACCATAGCAAAGTACAGTTACCGTACCGCCGATGCCACCCATCAGCGCAATTGTCCAGGTCAGGCCACCTTCCTGGTCGGGAATCGAAGGTACGAACAATCCATGAAGCACCTCTTCAGTGCCAGGCCAAACGATGGCTGCTGTCGCCATGACCGTGATGAACATGAAGCCGATACAAACCTGCATGATGCGACTGAATAGTGCATAACCGCCCTTCAAAACAAGTATGGCCCCGGCGAGGCTGGCCAGAATACCAAATACAATCTTGCCGTTTCGGGCATCCTCGAACACCGGTATCAAAGCATGGAGTGTCACTCCGCAGGCACTCATCAGCGCCGAGGCAACAAAAAAGCTCCAGAACACCAGGTAGGCGAGGAAGAACCACCCGCTTAAACGCCCAAAATGCTGCACCACGCCTTCGAGTAGGGTGGTTCCAGTTGCCAGTTGCCAGCGTGCCAGTCCTTCATTGGCCACAAACTTCAGAAAGGCACCGGCGAGGGCTGCCCACAGCACCGCTGTACCCAGGTGGCTACCGGCAAAACTGGCTGTGGCGAGATCACCTGCTCCGATACCGGTTGCAGCAACCAGCAAACCAGGACCAACTATCGATAGGGTGCGCTTCATTGGTCTGTATTCTCCTGGTTCAACCAGAACATATTTTCATTGACGAAAGCTTCACCCGGGTTGCTGGGTTCAAGTGAAATTAGGCCCCAGTCTAAATGAAATCCTGAGCAACTCAAGATAACCACTCGACACGAAACCCCTGAATGTGTGCGAATAGAGTACCGGGAAATGTCTTGCGAGGCGTTAGTTTTTGATTGATGATTCTCCGGAAGTTCTAGAGGTTTGTGAAAAAGAAAATCTGGCCAGTATTAATCGCGGACCATTGGCTATGGGATTATTGGCTGGTAAATATGATTTAGCTTCAACAATTCCAGGTGAGGATGTTCGCGGTAAAAACAGCCCGGATTGGATGCAGTACTTCAAAGATGGCAAGCCCAATGCACCCTGGTTAAATAAACTTCATTCGGTACGTGAGATTCTTACCAGTGGTGGCCGGTCATTACTACAGGGTGCCCTGGCATGGCTTTGGGGCAGAAGCGAGAGAATAATCCCAATCCCCGGTTTCAGAAATGAACAGCAGATTACTGGGAATGCCGATGCCATGAAATTTGGAGCCCTAAGCCAGGATCAGATCTGCGAGATCGACAGTATCCTTGAGCGTAGCTGATGCATAATCCGATGTAGCTATGTTGTCGGCAGCGGCGACTTGTCCAAACACAATACACCGATTGGCAACGGGGACGGTGTGCAAGGTGGCGGTTACCTGATGATTCTGCCAGACTGGAACAGACCGGCACTCGTGCGAAGGGCGATGGTGATCGACGCCACTTCTAAACATGCAACTCAATCACATCTCCATCCGCCACGAGGTGGTCCGGCCCCACCTGCTGTCCGTCATATGCACCGGAACCCCACATGCGCGCAAATTTCAGGCCTTCAGCGATGTCCTTGTGCACAAGTTGTGCAATGTCGAGAACCGTGCCGCCCCGACGGACGGTGAACGGTTTTTCAGTCTCGGCCGGTTTGCCCGGCGTCTTGGTGTAGACGCGAACGATTTCAAGCGCCTTGAACAGGAATGCGCCGATCTTGTCCAGGCCGTCGCCGGACTCGGCGGAAACTGTCAGTGCTGGAAAACTCAACCCTAAAAGCTCCTCGAGTACTTCGACTTCCCCGGGGTCGGGGTCGAGATCTGACTTGTTGGCAACCAGGAGCGTCGGCAGGTTCAGACTGAATACGTGGCGGGATTCCTGCTGCCGCGTATCAGAACAATCAAGCCCCGGCCATTGCGGCGTGAGGTAGATATGTTTTTCAGCCAGGCGCTCGAGGACCGTCGGTACCTGTTCAAGGCACTCCGGGTCGCTGAGGTCAAAGACGAGCATCGCCGCATCTGCAGGTTGCAACGCGTTGACGATCCACGACTCCATGAAATCATCAGAAATCGGTGGAAGATCCACTAGTTGAAAGTGAGTGTCCTCGTAAGGCGCCATGCCTGGCACGGGAATATGCGTGGTGTAGGGATAAGGACCGATGTCGCTATTGGAACCGGTAAGCACCACGTGCAGGCTCGACTTGCCGGCATTCGGCGGCCCGAGCATTGCAACTTGTGCT
>JAOUCZ010000392.1 GCA_029859505.1 Lysobacterales bacterium
GTCAGTAGACGAGCAAATGGCACCAACCATCAGGCACACAACGATCGACAGGCCGCTGAAAACCTGAAGTGAATATCCGATAAAAACAATGGATAGAAGTGTTCCCGCGATGGCCAGCAGCAGGATGGGGCCGATATCGTCAATGAGTCGCCTGACATTGATCTTGACGGCAGAATCAAAAATCATGGGAGGTAGCAATAGATAGAAGATTGCTTCCGCACCGACCCCGAGGGATTTCAATTCGGCGATATAAGCACCACCGGAAAAACTTTCTCCCGAATCCATCCAGACAAAATACAGACCCAGCAAAAGGCCGAAAAGGGTGAGCAGAACCGAGTGGGGGAGTCTACTCCGGTTGGCAACCGGCATTAATATAACGGCCATCACTAACAAGGTGACTACCGCAAAGATTGTCAATCCAAAACCTGCCATTAAATCCCCGGTATATTGTTTTTCTTGGCGATTTAGCATAGCACAGCTTTTAGCTATTCTGATGGCTGTGAAACGGGCCTGATAATTGATGGATCTTAAGCTCAGCGCGTCACGGTTTGCCTGTTTCCGCACTTTTCGTGCATGATGTGGTTTAAGTTGCAGATGCTTGTGCGGTCTCAACTACCAATCAGCGGCCTGACGGGTCTATTCTCAAACAGGAAAAAATAAAAATGACTGAAGTGAGCTATAAAATTCCAAAAGAAAATGATGGAACCGATATTCGTGATTACTACCCGTCGGCATCGTTGATAAGTCCCAACCCACCGTATGGTAAGAAAAACCTGATTAAAGACCGGGCGGACGTGGTAAAGCACTATACCTACAGCTCACTGGCAACCGACGGTGTTGAAATTGTGAAGGATTCACTTTCCGTCAAACTGGAAGGAACAGCCTGCAAGATTAGATTTGAGCCTAAAAAAGGTTTTAAGAAACAGGCGGAGGACTTCAAGACCTGTCACCAGGCGGTTATATCAAAAAACTGTGCCTTTAAAGCGCTCAATGGTACCCGGGCAATGCAGGCAACACCCGGAGCCTGGAACCCGATGTCAGGCTACAAGGTGAATAAAAGTGAAGAATCCCTGTGGGAAACCTTCCTGCCTTTGGGAATGCCGCTGGCAAGACAGCGCTCGGTAACGCTTCTCCATTACCCGCCCTATGGTGCCCTGAAGTCCGCAGATTACCTGAATAACACGACCCTGAAACGCTGGACGCGACTACTAAAGCACGTTGGCATAAAGGATAAAGCCGAGCAGAAACGTTATTGGTCCATCATTGATGTTAACCCCATTGCAGCACCGGGATCAGGTGAAAGTGAGTACCCCAACGACTACTTTCCGATCATGATGTCGTCGGTTTTCTTTGATAACGATGAAGGTGGTTGTGACTACATCCGTTCAATGCTTGAGACCAATCTGAACCCGCCTCACAACGACTCAAACCCATATACACTTCCATTGCTGGTTGGAGGCTCATTGCTTTACGACCCCCAGGCACCGGCCTGGTTTCGGATTCGTTACAAGGATCAGCAACATGATGATGGCAGTTATGCTTTACCGAGGAATTCATTTGGTGAACCACAGGTAAATATCAACCAGGCCGGTTTCGTTCGCATCAATCCGGAAAGCAAGAAATTGACACCATATATGATCTGCAATCATATGGTAGCTGCTGGTGTGACGGGTAAATGCTGCCCAAACAAGCGTGATACAACGCCGGATATCAGGGTTTATGAAGCCCAGGACCTGGTGGCAGCTTCATTTCTTAAGCAGTACGCTGATAACCCTCAGATCAAGCCTGAAGAGGCGCGCCAAGCCGCCTGCCTGGAGTGGTTCGGTACAAAAGACGGAAACTGTGCACCACAGGCTTCACCAACCCGGACGGACAATCTTGAAGTTATCTGTGCACTGGCACAAATGGATCTGTTTATCACCTATCGCCCCGATAAGGAGCCCAAGGTGGTTCCAAAATATAAGTACAAGGAAGCATTAAAGCGCTGCAGGGAACACGCGCAGGACCCGTGTGCGGAGGGCTGTGGCGGAAAATGGGAGTTATCGATACCCAACCCGGTTTCATACGATTAAGTGTTGATGCTTAATCTCTGAAACAAACACCTGAACGGGTTTCTAAAAGATCTTGCCCCGGTTAAGGATGGCTTTAGGGTCAAGAGCCTGCTTTAGTGTTTTCATTAATGCGATCTCGACAGGTGAGCGGGAATACTTCAGGTAGTCCCGTTTGTCGAGGCCAATACCAT
>JAOUCZ010000177.1 GCA_029859505.1 Lysobacterales bacterium
CCCGGAAGACATTGCGGCGTTTGAGTTCAGCGAAGAACGACATCAGTTTGCGCCCTCCGTTGCGGTGGCGGTCGCCATAGCCGGGTTGTTGATGTAGTACTCGCTACGCATACTAGCGGCAGCCTCGAGCATGCCCTGGTGAAACGCGATGAAATCCGGATGTTCCTGCCAGCGTTTGAAAACGGGGTTTCGGATAAGCGCCCAATGACTTCTGAAGCCATTGTTTACTGACAACTCCAGCTCACGCAGCATACCTGGCAGATCACCCTGGATGGATGCGACATAGGCACCTAGCATGATTGCCAAACTATTTGGTGGTTCTGTCCGGCGAATTCTTTCCAGCGTCGTATTTATCTCTGCAAGCAGCAGGTCGCGCTTCTGGGCTTCGCCACTTTTGTCGTAAACATTGGCGAGCTGCACAGCTGCTTCTAATTGGTCGCCCGTAAGCCCCTGGCCATCCTGGTAACCGCTGTAGTCAAGGGCCGATTGCAGAGTTTCCCTGGCTGTCTCTATATCGCCCATGCTCATCATCAGGGCAGAATTGCGCAAAAGCAGCAAATCTATCCGTCCTGCTTGTGATACAAGCAATTGATCGACCTGATGAAGCAAACCCGTGAAGTTGCCGGTCGCGTACATCACCAAATTTTCCGCATTTCGCGTATGTTGAGCTTCGGATCCGCGACTGCGCGCTTCATTCAGCCAGTAATCAACCAGGCCTCCATCATCCAGTTGGAGACTTGCCAGAGTGTTGCGTTGCGCCATGTATATATCGCCTCGACGCAGACGGTGTGAATTGCGATACATGGGAATCGCTTGTTGTGGCGCGCCTTTTTTAAGGAACAGATTCCCCCACAGTTCGTAAGGTGTAGCGTCATCTGGATTAGCGGCGATTAAAGCCTGGATTTCTATCATGGCATCGTCAAATTTCAACATCGCCACAAAGCTGCGGACATGGGCAGTTTGCGCAGCATGAGACAATGGATCTATGTTTAAAGCCCTGTTAACCAATTCCGCCCCTTCAATGAATCTGAATTGGGAGTTCATGCTGGTTCGATACCAAAGTAGCGCATTGACATAGTTGGGATTAACTCGCAGTGCTTTTTGAAAGTGTGCTTCCGCCGCGCGATAATGCCCAAGCCCATTCAATAAAAGGCCCATGGAAGCATGCGCTTCCGGTGAGTCCGGATCGATGGCCAGAGCTTTTTCAGCAGCGCTTTGCGCAAGGTGATTGGCCTCGCCCAGTGACAGGTCGCCGTAATTAGAAAGGTAAATATAACTATCTGCAAGGCCACTGTAGGCCGCTGCAAAAGACGGATCAATTTCAATCGCCCGCAAGAAGTATTCATTGGCGCGTTTGAAATTCTCCTCTGAATATTCACGGGCATGATGCCTGCCGAGAAGGTAAAGATCATAGGCTTCAAAGTTATCAGTTGTCGCCGTGCTGGTGAGTGGTTTTGCATCATGACCCAGTAGTGGTAATTTCAGGGCATCAACGATGGCCTTTGCAATTTCGTCCTGCACCTCGAAGATATTATCGAGTTCGCGGTCATAGGTTTCCGACCACAGGTGGAAACCGTCATCGACCTTGATCAGCTGAGCCGTGATACGTGCCTGGTTACCGGATCTGCGTACCGAACCCTCGAGTACCGTGGCAACATTCAGTTGCTTGCCGATTTCGTTGATATCCGCTTCGGATTTTTTGAATTTGAATGATGATGTCCGTGCCGCGACCTTCAGGCCATCGACCTTGGCCAGCAGATTGAGCAGTTCTTCAGATAAGCCATCGGAAAAATACTCGTTATCAGCATCTGCGCTCATATTGACGAATGGCAACACGGCAATGGATTTATCAATTGCAGTCTCTTCGACAACGGTTGGCTCGACCGGCGTGACGGTTTGTGGCGGCGTTGAGAATTTGTCCCAGGCAAAATATGCGAGCGCCAGCACCAGTATCAGGATAATGCTGCGGTCCAGTTTACGACCGGTCACATTTGTGATGGACTGGCTGCGGTCAATTTCTGATTCACGTTTGACACCATCGGGCGTCATTTCAAAAACCCATGCGAAAAACAATGCCAGGGGGAAGCCCAGAGCCAGCACGACAAACAGGGTTTTCATAACCCAGTCCGGGGCACCGATGTTATCGATCAGCAGGTCGGCAATTTGCGCCAACAACCAGGCGCCGATCAGATACGCGATACCCACCCGGAAAACATTGCGGCGCTTGAGTTCGGCGAAAAAGCTCATAAAACACTCTCTTCAAGTACGCACTCTACCGGGGTCATTCCTTTGAACATTACTTTTCGACCTCCAGTAATTCATAAGCAATGAGCCGTTGGCGCTCCATCTCAGCCTCGAAACGGGTAACCAGTTCCTGATAGCCGGGTTCGTTACGCAAAGGCATAAACACCGCGTCTTCCAGTAGAATCCTGCGCCAGCCAAGGCGCCATTTCTTGTCCCAGGCGTTGTTTAGCGATTGCAGGGCTGCTTCAGGCTCGCCCCGGATGGTGGCGATGGCAGCGGAGGTGATGTCACTGGCCCAGATGCCCCAGCCCGGATGCTGTTTACCATTGAGTTGCTCAACCGTTTTCAATAACTGAGCGGGGCGCTGGGATGTGGGGTCAGCGAGTTTAAGAAGAGCGGCGACTTGAATCATGTCTCCTAACCAATTCTCTACGTCTTGCGGCAGAACAAGCTCCGTTTCAAACGCCCATGGTATGGATTGCCGGAAAGGTTCCATTGCTTTCTGGTAATCACCAACACGCGCCAGCTCAAAGGCCCAGGTTTGACGAAGCGAAAATTGTGAACCAAAACGGTCGTCGGCATTGAGTGCAATTGCCTTTTCAGCCAGGTCGCGTGCAAGATCGTGCTGCTCGCGGTACTTCAAAAGCATCAGGCGGGCGATGGTCGGTACGGGTTGTCCGGCACCAATCGCTTCTGCGCGATTGAGCCATAACTCAGCTTGTTCAGCATCACCCATAATCAACCAGAACTGGGTCATGGCGGCGATCATTTCAAAGTCGCCGGGGTCTCTCTTGATGGCTTCAGAAAACCCTTTTACCCCATGGGCCAGGTCACCGGAAAAATTATGAGCCACCGCCCATCCGTACCACCCCTGTGGACTCTCAGGTTCAATTTCCTTGATACGCTCGCAGGCAGCCAATGAAGCCTCAACACGTTGTAGGTACGCATTGGTCTGGCATTGTTCCCACAACACCGGGGTTGAATACGGGTCAATCTCCATAGCAGCTTGAATCAGCGCCATACCTTTTTCGATTTGACCGTTATTAAAAAGAAATCTGCCGTACTGCTTCAGTCCAAACGTATTGCGGGGATCACCATCCAGTGCTGCAATAAATTCTTTTTCAGCGGTCTCATTATCGCCTTCATATACCCTTAAGGTGGCCATCTGGACACGGGCTTCACTGTTGTCAGGTTGATCTGCGAGTACCTGCTCCAACAATGGAAGTCCGCGGCTCACGGCTTGTTGCTGGCTTATGGCGCCGGTGTTTGCCATCGAAGTCCAGGCCCTGATCAGGCCCACTTTTGCCGGTGTATAAGCCGGGTCCAGAGCTAAAGCCTGTTGAAATTGTGTGACCGAGTTATCCAACGACACATAACCACTTTGATTGAGACCTTGTAGTCCTTTCAGATAATAGTCGTAGGCATTGATTTCGGTACTTTTAACCTGCTCAAGACGTGCTTCATCCTCACCCAGTAGCGTAATACGCAGTGCCCGTGCCACCTCATGTGCAATTTCGTCCTGAATGGCAAAAATGTCATTCAGGTCTCTATCATAGGTTTCAGACCACAGGTGGAAACCATTCTCCACATTAACCAGCTGGGCGGTGATACGTACGCGGTTGCGTTTGTCGTCCTTACGAACACTGCCTTCAAGGATCGAAACTACGTTCAGTTTTTCACCTATGCTGCGCAGGTCTTCATCCTTGCCCTTGAAGGCAAAGGATGATGTGCGGCCAGCTACCTTTAACTCTTTGATATTAGATAGGATGCTTAGAAGTTCTTCCGTCAGTCCGTCTGAGAAATATTCATTGTCATTATTGGCGCTCATGTCTACAAAAGGCAGCACAGCAATGGATTGTTCGAAGCTCTCCTGACCGGTAACGGCTTCTTCGACTAGAGTCGGGGGCTCAGTAATGTTCTGAGGTTGAAGTACAAACTTGTCGATGGCGAAATAGGCCAGTGCGACTACCAATATCCCGATGATGACGTTGTTTAACTTCTGACCGGTTACCTGGGTGATGGATTGTGAGCGATCGACATCCTTTTCCTTTTTAATACCCTCAGGTGTCATCTCAAACGCCCAGGCAAAGAACATTGCCAGGGGAAAACCAAGTATCAGGAAGAAGGCCAAAAGACTGTTAACCCACTCCGGCAGGTGCAATGCCGGTGCCAGCGTTTCACCAGCCTGCATGATTAACCAGCCAACAATAATGTAAGCAGCGGCAACCTTGAAAACATTGCGACGTTTAAGTTCGTTGATAAAACTCATAGATCACCGCACTCGACGCTTGTGCCGTCAACCCGGCAATAATCGGGGTCGCCGTGTTTGCGCCAGTATTCCACCATACCGTTGGCTTCGAAGAATGCATGCATTGCCGGGTTGGCTAACTGTGAACGGCTATAGACGCTCCAAAAAGTTTGCAGAGAATTTGCAGTACGGAGAATACGGCCTCTTTCGCGTAGCCCCTGGAAGTTGGCGAGAGTTTCCTCGACTGCACCAAGTGTCCACAGATAGGATGTTAAATCTTTAGCCTCGGCTTTATCTTTATTTGTCAACAGGGTTTTTACTGCCTCGTCTTTACGCTCGGGATTCCTCAAGCCTAAGAACATGGCCTCGGCCAGCACATCGGTACCAGTACTTTTAATTTCAGTTGCACGCATTAAATCTTCAGCGGTATCCAGGCTGTCGGAATTCAGTTCATAGGTAGTCAAACTTAACCCGACAAAATCAGGGTCGAGTTCCTGGATTTTCTGAACGTGGCGGTGCATATTTTCAAGATCACCATTAATGCCATAGCCCGAAGCGATCCAGTTGTGTACGTTGGTAAATACCGGGTCGAGGCGTTCTGCCTGTTGAAACATTGCAATGGCTTGATCGACATAGCCGAGGTTGATTAAAGCAATACCTTTCCAAAGCAGGGAGTTTGTTTCATTTGGGTTCAGGCGGATAGCCAGTTCAAGTTCCCGCATGGCTTCATCCCAGCTGAACTCACCCATGAGTATCAGGCCGAGAACCGCGTGAGCAAAACCATTGTCCGGGTTGATTTCAATGGCACGCAAAGCAGCCTGCTGCCCATCGTGGTAAAAATCCTTATAGCTTTTTTCCTGGTTATATCCGTAAACAATATTGGCCGCCGCGAGGTTTGCCCAGGCATCTGCAAAATCCGGATCCAGTTCGACTGCCTGCTTAAGCAGTTCTATCGCCCGCGCCAGTTGCGGTACACCGCGGTTTTGATAGAGGTGTCTGCCGCGAAGGAACAATTGCCAGGCCTCAAGATTGTCTGTTGGTTTGCTGCTTTTTCCGCCGGTTCCCAATGTGACCTGCAACTCGCTTGCGATGGCTTTCGAGATTTCCTCCTGGATTTCGAAAACGTTATTCAGTTTTCGGTTGTAGGCATCGGACCAAAGATGGGAATCGGTCGCGACCTCGATCAACTGGGCCGTGATACGGATGTCTTCACCTGATTTACGGACACTGCCTTCCAGCACATGGGTGACGTTGAGCTGTGCAGCGATGGTGGGAATGTCGAGATCTTTACCTTTGAATGCAAAGGCGGAGGTGCGCGAGATTACCCGTAGATCCCTGATCTGGGCCAGTACATTGAGAAGCTCTTCTGATAATCCGTCCGAGAAAAACTCCTGCTCCGGATCGTTACTCATGTTAACGAAAGGCAACACGACGATGGATTTTTGGGTGTCTGCCACTGCTGGTAATTCAACTGTTGATTCAGTATCAGCGGGACTATCAGCTTCCGCTACGGCTAACTCGGGACTGCCTGCCGGACCGGTTTCAAGCAAATCATCAAGCACCAGCTTGTCGTAAGCAACGTATGCCAGTGTAATCACCAGCAACGCGACAATACCCAGGTTAAGTTTCTGACCGGTTTTGGTTGCAATGGATGCACTGCGGTCAACGTCTTTTTCTTTTTTAACGCCCTCGGGGGTAAGCTCAAACGCCCAGGCAAAAAACAGCGCAACCACAAAACCAGCCGCCAACACCACAAACATGGTGAGCATGACCCAGGGCGGGGCTCCGATAGATTCAAGAAGAATATCGGAGACTTGGATCAGCAACCATGCCGTGACCACGTAGGCGATGCCCACGCGAAAAACATTGCGGCGTTTGAGTTCGGCGAAGAGGCTCATTTTAAGGCCCCGGGAATTTGATAGGCCAGATCACGCTGGCGCTCCATATCCTCTTTGAACCTGGCAAGCAGTTGCTTAAACTGGGGTTCCTCATGCAGGCTGTTGAAGGGGATGGCGGACATCAGCCTGTTTCGCCAACGGAATCGGAAACCTAGATCAAAAGCTTTCTCAAGGTGTTCGATGGCGCTTGCGTTGTCTTTACGTGCTGCTGCAATGGCTGCCCGGTCCAGAGCCCGTGCCCAGGGTACAAAACGTTCGTCGATCAATTGAGAATGCCTTTCCGCAGTATCAATGAGTTCCACGGCTCTTTCGGATGCCGGATCCTGAAGTTGCAAGAGAGTCGCAATCTCTAGCAACTGGTTATATCTACGACGTGCGTTTGACTCCACATCCAGTGGTGTTGTAAACGCACCGGGTATTCGAGCCAGATAAAAATCAATGGCCTGCTGAATATTCCCTTGCCTGACGAGGTTGGAAATATAAGCACGTCTCAATATTCTGTTGGAACCCAATCGATTATCTACTTTTCGATCCAGTGCCCGCCCGGCCATATCGCCCGCGAGGCCATACTGTTCGCGATACTCATAGAGTTGAACACGGGTGGCAATCGGGGCCGGCTGGTCTGCACCTGTATCATCCGCCAGTTTTGCCCAGCGCTCAGCTTGCTCGATGTCACCGAGCGCAATCCATAAGGCGGCGATACCTGCTGGCAATTCGTAGTCATTCGGATCAGCTATGATCGCCTTGATCTGAAAATCGAGTGAGATAGCCAGTTGGCCATCTGTCTGGTAGGCAAGGCCGGGGCCCCAGTAGCGATTCGGGTTATCTGGCTGGATGTCTCCTATCCGCTGTGCATAGGGCAGAGCCAGATCAGGCTGCTGGGTAAAGACATAAAAGGCGATCAGGTCCCAGAGGACATCGACCGAATAGGGATCAATACGTTCGGCTTCCTGAATGTATTCAAGTCCCTTTGAGACATCACTAACACTGAAATAATAAAATCTTCCGGTTTCCCGCAATGCTTCAACATTACGAGGGTTACTATCAAGGGCCAGTATTAACTCCTGTTCCCTGTTCTGGTCATTTTGAGTGGCCCACATGACCCTGGCCATCAGC
>JAOUCZ010000178.1 GCA_029859505.1 Lysobacterales bacterium
CTGCAGTGGAATCAACACGGTCCCATCGCTGGCTAGCAAACGGAACTGAACGGTATGACGAACCCGGAACTCACGTACACGGGCATTATCACCGATAGACTGGATTTCCTTACGCGTGGCATTGACGGGAACCTCGAGTATGGCGGCTCCGTCAAGCGTAGTCACAATACTGATCCCGCTCTGTTCAAGGTGGGTTTCCAGGCGTCGCGCGAATTGCGTATAGGGGCCCTGTATTTCCAGTTTTGTCCGTTGCATTTCCGGTGGAAGCTCAGGTTTCGACTGCAAGTGAAAGCCGCAGGCATTGAGCAGAATCAGCACAGCCAGTAAGCACAGAAGACGGATTGATTTCATCATTTAATGAGCCTGTTAACCTACCACGATGTTCAACAGCCGGTCCTGAATATAGATGACCTTTCGAATAGTCTTACCCTCAGTATGCCGGGTGATATTCTCCTCCGCTCCGGCAGCCGCCATGGCCTGTTCCTGATTACAACCCGGCGACACTTCAATACGGGCCCGCAACTTGCCGTTTACCTGCACCACCAGCGTGATCTGATCACGCACCCGTGCCGTCTCGTCGATTTCCGGCCAGGGTGCTGAAACCACGCTTCCTGTTCCGCCCATCATTTCCCACAGGGTTTCACAAATGTGTGGCGTGATTGGAGCCATCAAGCGTACCACGGCCCTCCAGGCTTCATCCAGCACGGCACGTCCCTGGGGACTACGATCTTCGAAGCGCGACAGATGGTTGCTTAACTCCATCACAGCAGCAATGGCCGTATTGAATGTTTGCCGGCGTCCGATATCGTCACTCACCTTGGCAATGGTGTCGTGCACATAGCGGCGGATGGTTTTTTGCTCAGCATTCAATTGATCGGTGTTCAATGCTTCAACCGGTCCTGCCGCGATATGCTCGGTGCTCATGAACCAGAAGCGACGTAAAAATCGGAATGCGCCTTCCACACCTGAATCAGACCATTCAAGGGACTGGTCAGGTGGTGATGCAAACATGGAGAACAGGCGAACCGTATCCGCACCGTAACGATCAACAAGATGTACCGGATCCACGCCGTTATTCTTGGACTTGGACATTTTTTCAATTGCACCGATTTCCACCGGCAGACCATCCGAGGTCAGAAAGGCACCGGTCATCTTGCCCTTGTCATCCCGCGTGACATCCACATCCGCAGGATTGATCCAGGTGGTACCACCATCGGGTGCATCACGGCGAAATGTCTCTGCAACAACCATTCCCTGGCAAAGCAGGCGTGTGGCAGGCTCAGAGGCCTCCAGCATTCCTGCATCCCGCATCAGCTTGTTATAAAAGCGGAAGTACATCAGGTGCAATATTGCGTGCTCAATACCACCAATATACTGATCTACCGGCAGCCAGTAATTGGCACGCTCATCGACCATATCATTGGCACCGGGAGAGCAATACCGGGCGAAATACCAGGATGACTCCATAAAGGTATCGAATGTATCGGTTTCACGTTCAGCTTCACCATCGCACGCCGGACAGCGGGTTTTACGCCACTCGGCATCTGCCTTGATCGGCGATTGCACACCCATAAATGTCACGTCTTCGGGCAACACGACCGGCAATTGATCTTCAGGTACAGGCACACCGCCACAGTCCGGACAATAGATAACCGGGATCGGACAACCCCAATACCGCTGCCTGCTCACACCCCAGTCACGCAGGCGGAAATTCACTTTTCGCTCACCGATAGCCTCGGACTCGAGCCACAACATAGCCTTTTCCTTGGCCTCGGCGACACCCAGCCCGTCCAGCCATTCACTGTTAATGGCCACACCATCTTCGACATAGGCTTCACCTTCCCAGTCATCCGGTGTCTTAACCGTTCGTACAATTGGTAAATCGTGCGCCTTGGCGAAGTCCCAGTCGCGCTGATCCTGACCGGGCACCGCCATAATTGCGCCGGTTCCATAGCCCATCAGCACATAATCAGCGATATACAGGGGCACGGGTTTTCCGGTAAACGGATTAAAAAGAAAAGCCCCCGTATCGACCCCGCGCTTATCGAGTGAGCCTTCGGCAGAGACACGATCGGCTTCGCTGGTCTGGCGGATGGATTCGATGAAATCTGTAACCTGTTGCCGTTGCGTATCCGTTGTTATCTGGCTGACCAGCGGATGCTCGGGCGCAAGCACAGCATAGGTCATACCAAATGCCGTATCAGGGCGTGTGGTAAACACGCTTACGGATGCTGCACCGGGTGCGATTTCACCCTGGCTGTCACATACTGACATCGAAAATTCCGCACCTTCGGAACGTCCAATCCAGTTGCGCTGCATCGTTTTGACCGCATCCGGCCATTGCTCAAGCTCATCAAGACCATCGAGCAACTCATCAGCATAATCGGTAATACGCAGAAACCACTGGGGAATGTTTCTGCGCTCAACAACAGCACCGGAGCGCCAGCCACGACCGTCAATGACCTGCTCGTTCGCCAATACCGTCTGGTCAACCGGATCCCAGTTCACTTCCGAGTCTTTACGATAGGCAAGGCCCTTTTTCATCAACCGGGTGAACATCAGCTGCTCCCAGTGGTAATACTCCGGGCTGCAGGTAGCAAATTCGCGGGACCAGTCATAGGCAAAACCAAGCCGCTTTAATTGCCCGCGCATATGCTCGATATTGGCATAGGTCCACTTGGCAGGAGCCGTATTGTTCTTGATCGCAGCATTTTCCGCAGGTAAGCCAAATGCATCCCAGCCCATGGGCTGCAACACATTTTTCCCCAGCATCCGCTGGTAGCGGCTGATCACGTCACCAATCGTGTAATTGCGGACATGACCCATGTGCAGGGCACCGGATGGGTATGGCAACATGGACAGGCAATAAAACTTTTCGAGATCGGGGTCTTCCGTCACCTCGTAGATCTTGTTTTCGTCCCAGCGTGACTGAACACGCACTTCTATTTCTGATGGGTTGTAAGGCGCTTGATGCATGATTTATCCAGCTGTCCAGCCTGTCGGTTATATAAGAGTGCGAAGCATAACCGACCCCAACTAGACAAAAAAGCTTGATTGGTGATTTATATGAAATGCGGGCTCTAACGACCACTTTTTGTGCCAAAAAAGTATCTTTATCTATAGGCACCGTCATCCCCGCGAAAGCGGGGACCTGTTGGAGTTGCCGTTAAGCAGAAAAGGTGTTCTTTTTCACATTCCGTTAAACGTATCGAGGTCCCCGCTTTCGCGGGGATGACGGTGCCAAATGTTAGCAGGTGCTATTGATAACAACTATTTACTACGTATGTAACCCATCATTGCATTTAGCCCGTAGTTCGCCGGAACTGTTTCCGTTTCATTTTCAAGAGCAGGCTGAATGGTTTTTGCCACGACTTTACCCAGCTCAACACCAAACTGATCAAAGGGATTGATATCCCAGATCACACTTTCTACAAACACCTTGTGCTCGTAAAGTGCCAGCAACTGACCAAGACTGAAAGGGCTGAGCCTGTCCAATAAAATAACTTCGGAAGGCCGTTCCCCCGGCATTAACCGGTGAATATCCGTCACTTCCATACCGAGCCCCCTGGTACCGGTTGCCAGTGCTGTTGCCTGGGCCAGCATATTGGCCAGCAAGGCCGCATGGGCCTCCTTGTCGTCATGATCAGGATGAATGACACCAATAAAACTCAGTGGAACGATATCGCTACCCTGGTGAAACATCTGGAATAAAGAGTGCTGGGCATCGGTGCCTGGCTCACCAAACAGAACCGGTGAAGTCTCATAATTGACGCGCATACCCGCGCTGTCGATCGACTTACCATTGGATTCCATCACCAGTTGTTGCAGGTAGGCAGGCAGAGAACGCAGACGATAATCATATGGAATCACCGCCTGTGCCGGAAAATCACAGACATTGCGATGCCAGATGCCTGTTAATGCCATTAATACCGGCAGGTTATCAGCAAGCGGGGCAGTCTTAAAATGCCGGTCCATTTCAGACGCGCCGCGCAAGAACTCGGCAAAACCGCCCTCACCCATCACCGCAGCAGCTGAAAGGCTTACGGGGGACCAAATGGAATAACGGCCGCCTACCCAATCGGGCAGGTACAGCGTGTTTGCCTGTGATACACCAAAATCGTCAACTGCACGTTGATTGCCACTCACAGCAAACACACGCTGCAGGGCAGCCTCCCGCCCTATCGCGGCCCCCATCCAGTCCAGTACCCTGCGACCGTGCAGCAGAGTCTCACCCGTGGTAAAGCTTTTCGTCGCAATGACTACGGCAGTTTCAGCCGGGTCCAGGCTTGCCAGCAGATCTTTACGCAGATGTGCATCAACCGAGGAAAGAAAATGAACCTGGGGTGACGCACTTATTCCCAGTGCCTCGATCAATAATCGCGGACCCAGCACCGAGCCACCAATTCCAATATGTATGATATTACGAACTACCTGATCCGGCTTACCTGGTAAGTAACCGGCCGCAAACGCGGATGCAAGTTCGAACATACGCTGCTTGTTGTCAGTCACGCGCCTGATGGTCGATTCATCAAGAACGGCAAGTGCCTCATCATTGCGCATGGCCATGTGCAGGGCCGGCCTCTTTTCAGTGAAGTTGATATCCTGGCCACCAAAAAGCCGATCCCGTGCCACCTCTACACCAGACTCTTCAGCCAATGCCAGTAAATTTGTTAATGATTGTTGATCAACACTTGTCCTTGAGAAATCCAGCAGTAAATCACCTATTCTCCCGCTGAAAGATTCGAAGCGATCCGGCTCACTTAAACAGGCCGACAATGATTTATTCGTGGGTTTAATGTTGTATTTATGCAACGTTTGAAGAAATTTCTGATTCATGTTGTGAATTTACACCTTCGATTGATATATTTTGGATGCCTGAAAATTACGCGAACTCTGCAATCTTCAATCCAGCGCCGAAAACCACTGAACCTTGCTTGCTTTCAGCGGGTGAAATTATCTCGAAAAAACTATAAGGCATTGTATTTATTAATTTTTACACGAAAAACGCAGAAAATATCACAGCCAAAAAAAATGCCCTTCTTCGGTTAGGAAGAAGGGCATATTTTGGAGTGATGTATCCGTCTTTTTGCGCCCTGTGACCTTGGTTCGTGTTGCAGTCTTACCAAGATTGGTTGTAATAATACCACTAACGCCGATAATTGCAACCCTTACTGGACAAAAAAACAACAAATCCCTCATCTGTTGTAATTTATTCCGAATTACCACACGAATTGTAATTTTGGTAACAGGGATCATACTAGTTCGTCTCACCATCATTCAAACAGAAAATACCGCTGCAATCCAGCCGCTCCAGCAAGCCCCCTGCCGTACCGTGGCCGGGAATTTCAACAGAGGCATCCAATTCGCAAAGTGGCATTAAGACGAATGCCCTCTCGTGCATACGCGGGTGGGGTATCTCAAGTTCATCTGATTGAAACTGTTGATCACCATATAACAACAAATCAATATCAATCAGCCTGGGACCCCAGCGACGTCCACTTCTTTGCCGGCCCATCGCATTTTCGACCGATTGCAGTACACCCAATAATGCAACGGGTATCAGACTGGTTTCAATTTGCACGACTGCATTGATGAAATCGTCCTGTTGCTCATCACCCCAGGGCGGTGTGCGATACAAACAGGATGTTCTGAGGGCCTTGATGCCTTCAGCCGAACCCAGCCTGCCGAGTGCATCTTTAAGCTGTGCTACCGGATTACGTAGATTACTGCCAAGACCCAACCACGCTTTCATCACCTGTCGCCCTTACTGGTTGTGTGTCAGGACTTTGCGGCCGATGGTTTTCGATGGCGACGACGTCTTGGACGGCGGGAGCCGTTCTTAAAACGGTCATTCTGGCCCGTGTTCATCTTCACGCCCTTCTGTGCCTCGGTCCAGTGCTCGCACAAGTCTTTTAATGACTCATCCTCGACAGCCCTTAATAGCAAAAAGTCATAGGCTGCCCGAAAGCGACGCTCGCCCATCAAACTTTTTGCACGCCTGCCATGGGTATGGTTAAAACGTGGCTGCATGGTCCATATCTGACGGGTAATGACGCTGAAACGACGCGGGACTGCCGTTCTCTGTACCTGCTTTGACATCACTTCATCTGCCGCCTGGCCCAGGGCAATATACTCCTGCACCCCGCGCTCCTGTAGCACATCAGCCCTGGCCCTCACAGGTTTCCAAAAAAGGGCCGCAAACAGAAATGCAGGTGTCACGGGTTTATCCTGAGCAATACGTTCATCCGTGTTTTTAAGGGCCTTTTGTATCAGCACACCGGTTTTTACACGACCCGTTTTGCCTTCGGCCTTAAGCACGGGAAACAAGGCCTGGGTTAACCCAAAACGTTGCAACGCTTCCATGGTCCTGGATGCGTGACCTGTCATAAACAGCTTGCAGACTTCTTCAAATAAACGTGCCGGGGGTATATCTTTTAGCAAAGGCGCCATTTCAGTGACATACTTTCCTGTTTCATCACCTAACTCAACACCCAGCTTGGCTACAAACCGCGCCGCACGCAGCAGACGCACCGGGTCTTCCCGGTAGCGTGTTCGGGCATCTCCGATCAAACGTAATTTGCGCTCCGAGAGATCTTTATAGCCACCGACAAAATCCTGTATATCGCCGCTGACAGGGTCCATAAACAGAGCATTAATGGTGAAATCACGCCGTATGGCGTCTTCTTCAAGACTACCCCAAACGTTGTCTCTCAATATACGGCCGTTCTCATGCTTATGATCGTCATCAGCATTAACCTGTGGGCCACGGAAAGTTGCAACTTCGATCAGGGTGCCGCCCATACGAACATGGGCCAGGCGGAAACGGCGTCCAATTATCCGCGCACGCGGAAAAACTGTTTTTACTTCTTCCGGTATCGCATCGGTCGCCACATCATAGTCTTTGGGTACTTTGCCCATTAACAGATCACGCACACTCCCCCCCACGATGTAGGCTTCATAACCTTCCTGTTGCAGTCGGCGAACGACCTCGGTAGCGTGTGGACAAAGCTGCTGAACCTCAATGCCATGTTCAGCGAGTGGAATAACGATGTGCTCAGTAATAGTAAATTCCCAGAATCTAAATAAATTGTTGGCTCAACCACGTTTCAAGGTTGAACGGAATGATAGGGGTAGTTTAACATGACCATCCTGCTGCAAATACAGATAAACGCTCCCTTCGTCTAGCGGTTAGGACGCGGCCCTCTCAAGGCTGAAACACGAGTTCGATTCTCGTAGGGAGCGCCATTTAAATTCAATAACTTATGCGACAACATGAACTACCATTTTGTCTACATGGTGCATGGATGGTGTTAATAGTTCAATTTGGCTTGGAAATAAGCAATACCGCAACTTCCATATTTCGCCCGCACTTCGAACTCCCCTGCCCTTTATAGTGGCGGCAGGTTTCCCATTGCTGCACCAATCCTATCGCTTGAGCCAATGACGATGCCGACCCATGAACGGTTAGCGGGGGTTGTTGATTCTGGTG
>JAOUCZ010000179.1 GCA_029859505.1 Lysobacterales bacterium
GTGGCAATCCGCTGACAGGTCCGCGGCAACAATCAGATTCATTTCATCCACAAAAAAGCCGGCAGAAGAACCCGCCGGCTTTGATTTTAACTGTGTGACCGATCAGTTTTTTCGTATTTTGATCGCACCGTTAACGGTGTCTATGTTCAGCCTGGCATTGCCATTGCCAATTTTTCCGTTTAAATCACTACCGACAAAGCCTTTGTCTACTTTCAAACCGAAATCACTGGCGTGAATACCACCATTGAGCGTATCAGCGCTGATTTCAACATCTGCGCTTTCAGGTAACTTGAGCGTCACTCGCCCATTGACGGTTTCGGCTTTAACTCGTTGGTCACCTTCAAGCACACTGAATACTGCATCGATGCTGCCATTGACCGTTGACAAACCTACATCCCCTGCCAAATCGCTGATATCAAGATCACCGTTGACTGATTCGGCAACAACCTTGCCAGATACACCTGAGATGCTCACATTACCATTGACGGTGTCGACAGAATCAAGCTCGGTACCCTCTGGAACGATAACTTCATATTTGACAGAACCGCTATTGCTGCCACGTGAATACCAGCGGTCTGAATCACCAAGCTCTGTTTCCACAGTAATTTCGTCATCAGAGTGGGAAATTTCGATTTCAATCTTGTCCAGGTCTTTCTGATTATCCGCTTTCTTGGTAGCAATAATCTCAACACTGTCACCGCTTCCGCCGGCAACGACAATTGAACCGTTCACATTTGAAATACTGAAGCGACCGCCGTCGTTAAGCTTGAAGGAGAACGTCTCTTCTTCTGTCACACTCGCAAACAGACTGCCGGAGACCAGCAAAGCAATAGCGAAAACAATTGTTGTGAATTTCATGATGAGTTTCCTCTGAATTGACTATAGTAATGTATACAGTGCATTTGATGCGATAAGAGCCAAAGAGGTTTAAAGCATATTTTTTAATTTAGGATAAAGTACTTTTTATCATATGTCAGCGGGAGCCCGGCCAATGAATCAAAACAGGCGTAAGGCTAATTTACAGATCAGGCTTATCGAGAAAAATGATAATGCCGCGGTTGCGGAAATCATCCGCCTGGTAATGACAGAGTTTAAGGCGGTTGGCTGCGGCTACTCAATCAATGACTCTGAAGTAGACAATATGCACGCTGCTTATGCATCTGAACGCCATGCATTTTATATCGTAGAGCTTGATGGGAAAATATTGGGCTGTGGCGGATATGGCCCGTTGACCGACGCCGAAGAGGATACCTGTGAATTACGGAAAATGTATTTCAGATCCGAACTTAGGGGACTGGGTGTGGGTACTCAACTGCTGAAACTGTGTCTTGAAGATGCAATCAAGGCCGGTTTTCGGTATTGCTACCTGGAAACCATGGACAACATGGAACAGGCTCGGCGTCTGTATGGCAAACACGGATTCAAATACCTCGACAAGCGAATGGGAAACACCGGCCATACAAGCTGTGGTACCTGGATGGCGAGAGAATTGTAGCCCTGGCAATTCACATACAGGTCATCCGCAGCCCTGCCGTGATTCGGGATTTCATCCGACGCAATGTTGCCTATTGCTGGAAACCTGCGGCAATCTCCACTAAATTGACTGCGACGTAAATCACGCACGAAAACTGATTTTGAATAATTCGGAGCTAAAAATGAAAAGAAGAACCCTGGTCAAGGCAATCGGCACCGCCGGAATTGCAGCGAGCCTTCCCTTCCACGTGCTTGGCAACGCAGGGGAAAAGAAAATGAAGGTATTGTTCATGGGAGGCACCGGCTTTATCGGTCCGCATATGGTACGTGCACTCGTTGCTGCAGGCCACGACGTCACCCTGTTTAACAGGGGAAAATCCAACCCGCACCTGTTTCCTGATCTGGCTAAAATCAAGGGCGACAGGCTAACGGATGATATCAAGCAAGTGACCGGGCACGACTGGGACCTGATCGTGGATTCATCCTGCTATATCCCACGCGCAGTGGACACGCTGATGGGTGCGGTTGATACCAACAAAGTGAAACAGTATGTGTTTATTTCAACAATTTCAGTTTATGCCAGCTTTTCACAAGCCGGAATAACCGAACAATCGCCACTGGCGCAAATGGACGAAGACCCTGAGTCCGAAGATATCAACAAGTGGTACGGCGCCTTAAAAGTACGCTGTGAAGAGCAGGCGGAAAAAGCCATGCCAGGACGGGTTACCAAGGTTCGTTGCGGCTTGATCATCGGTCCCGGTGACAAAACAGACCGCTTCACCTACTGGCCGGTCATGGCAGCGAAGAGTGACGAAATGCTGGCCCCGGGTAATGGGGACGACGCTCTGCAGACCATCGATGCCCGTGACCTCGCGGATTGGGTGGTTCACTGCATTGATCAAAAACTGGTGGGTCCGTTCAACTCAACCAACCCTGCGGGGCTCTATACATTTGGGGCCATGCTCAACATGTGTAAGAACGAACTCAACCCAGACCTGAAGCTGACCTGGGTGCCTACTGAATTTCTCAACACTCAAAACTTGGGGGAAAGCGGCGGTTTACCGCTGTGGGTAGGTGATGACGCAGAGTACGCCGGCATCTGGAAAGTGAATGCAGGATTGGCTGCTTCTAAGGGTCTTAAAGCCCGACCTCTATCCGAATCTATCAAGGACACCTGGGAATGGTGGTCGACATTGCCCGAGGAGAGAACGGCGAAACTTAAAACAGGACTGTCTCCAGAGCGCCAAGCGGAAATACTGACAGCGTGGCACGAATCACAGGCCTCATAGTTATTTGACATGCGGTGGGGGCGCCGGGGAGGGTAGTTACTGCCGGGACTCGCTCAAGCACATCCTGTGGCGCTCGATACTCGGCTTCCTGCCTCGTACGGTCCCGGCAGCAACTACCCTCCCCGGCACCGGCCGACCACCGTGCATATCCGTCTGAAACTATTGAACTTTCATTACTCACATAGCCGAGGTGGTGTGGTGTGTTGTTTCAGGACCGTGCGAGACAGGAAGTCGAGAACGCGCCCCCATGGACAAGGTGAGACCGTGAAACGGTCGAGAGGGTGCCCTGGGGTATGGGTTCACGGCATGTCCTGAAATAACACACCACACCACCTCGGCGCCCAGACAAGTAAGGAGGAGACCCCAACCAACCCTGCTACGTGCTATTTACGAACCGGAAACAACGCCACCGGCTTCTTTTCGCCCATCATCTGCTGCCGAACCAGTGGAATCGGCGGACCGCCGTAACTCAGGAATTCATCATGAAACTCGCGCCAGGCAGTTTTGCCGCCACGTGTCGCTGACCAGTCATCACGTAAGCGCTTGATCATCAGTTTACCCATGGTGTAGTTCAGATAGGCCGGATCGTAGGTACCACGCGCAGCCTGCTGAATAGCCGTGCCTTCACTCTGGAAACCTTCCTCCATGAAGAACCGTTTTGAGTCTTCAACAGACCAGCCCTTGGTATGCAGTCCAATGGTCGAAAGGAAACGGGCATTCCTTAACAGGGCATTGCTGATCTGTCCGATTCGTGTTTCGGGATCGCCGGCACGAAAGCCGGCCTCGACCATCATCTCTTCGGTGTAATGCGCCCAGCCTTCTGCAAAAGCATATCCGACAAAAACCCGACCATAGAAAAACGCCGCACGGTTTGCGTGAAGAAAATTCAAAAAATGACCGGGCCAGACCTCGTGTATCGAGGTGAATAAAAGATCTGCTTCACCGGCGATATAATCAGCCTGTACCTGTTCAGGCCAGGCCGGGTTTGGTGGTGAGATGTAATAGACGGATGGCTGGTTCTTTTCCCACGGACCCGGAATATTTATAAACGCGAAATTTGAACGTTGATAGGGCGGCGCCTCGTCAACCCTGGCCTCCTCGGTACCGGGAATACTGACCAGATTCTCCTGCACAATAAATTTGCGTGTTTCTTCCAAGTGCTGCCGAGCGCCATCAACCGAACCATCCTTCGGTTTGTTACCGGACATTTTTGCAAAACAATCCTGGACACTGAGGCCCGCTGCAAATTCAGCACAGGCATCATTCAGATCTTTCAGATTACGTGCCATATCAGCCCGGCCGATGGCCTCAAGCTCTTCAAGAGATATATCAACACGCTCGGTATCCCAGAGCATCGCTTTGAAAAGGTCGGGACCCAGGGCAAAGTCTTCAGTTGCATCAGGCATATGGGATTTCAGCCATTCGGTAATATCCTGCATCGCATCAATGGCATCAGCATTTGCACTGGCAAACTCCATTTGCAGATTTTCATCTTCAACAGCGGCCCAGACGGCGGGTACTTCATCACGAAAATAATCAGCGTATCCACCAAATCCATCTATACCGAATTGCAGCCAGGTACGTGGCATCGGCATTGAGAGGTTCTCCCTGATTTGAGAAATCGCCTTTGGCACATTCTTTAAATAGACGGTGAATGAACGCATGCGCTCCTCGAGCGGAGCGTAATCGAGCGTGATATAGGGACTGGGATCCAGGGAGTCGCCCATCCAGCCAAAGTAAAACCCGGGATTACGAAAGGGTGACTCCGCCTTTTCAATCCAGAAAAGGTCCTGATCTACACGCGAAATGAGGTACTCACGCTGGTACAGTTGCTCTGAACTCATCTGGTCACCGGCAAAGGCCAGGGCCTCATCACGCACCTTGTGCAGGCGTGCAATTTCTTTCTCAATTCCAGTGCGACTCCAATCCGGGAGTTGCCCATCATACTCATGGCGCCCCTGTACCACCGCCCATTGCGGGTGGGCCTCGATATGCGCCTCGATCTGTCGTGTGACAAATTTCTCCCAGGTCTCTGACTGCTCAACTTCCACCTGGGGTTTTGCCGGTGGTTTAGGCTCTTCAGCCTTGTTGCAAGCGGTAAGACCAAGCAGGGTGAAGCAGGTCAGCGATAAAAGTACGCGCGATAGGAAACTTGTCATATTGTGGTTCCGGAAAAAATGAAGCGGCCATCTTAACAGGTGAATCCCTGTAAGCGTGATATCAAAGATAAATGCAAATGGTTGCCTGACAACCGCAGGCACAACCATGGATGAATAAAGTGTTACTTTCTATAAGTCGTGCTCGTCTTCCAGGTGCTCTATAAAGGCTTCGCTGTCGCCGTGCAGATCGAACTTGTGGATTAACTCATCGACCTTGAGCCACATTGCATCTGTCATTTCTGCGCCGGTCAGATTTGAAATAATATTGACCAGAACTTCCTTTTCACTATTGTCAAATTTACCATCAGCAAGGCCAATATCGACGATCTTCTCCAATTCCCGCACACTCATCATGCCGTCATTTTTGAAGGCCTCGAAGGCGCTCTGCTTCATTTCCTTCCAGTCGGAATTATCCATCAAACACCCCTTGTACACCAAAAAATACCATTACCTATGAGTATTTATAACAGGTTTTTGGGGTCCGTTTCCAGTGAGGCGGCTTTGTCAGCCCGCATCGGGAACCCAAAAACAAAAAAGCCCCGGTTTTTGCCGGGGCTTTTCCAATGCTTCAATCAAGCCTATTTTACGCCATGCATCAGTTTATTAATCAAAGGTGCAAGTACCAGGTAAATAATACCGACAACCAGACCGATCCAGAATAATTGCATGTAAACACCCGAGTACTGGGTGATAGTTGCTGCAACGGTTTCTTCCCCGTGCGCACCACTATTGGTACCGCCGGATGCCAGCGCAGCGATGATACCCGCCACGTATTGCGCCATAGCAATAGACAGGAACCAGCCACCCATGGCGAGACCAACCTCTTTTTCATCAGCCAGCTTGGTCACCATGCTGAGACCGATCGGTGACAGGCAAAGCTCACCGGTTGTGTGTAACAGGTAGGTCATTGCCAGGAAAATCCATGGTACAAGTCCGGCAGCGTTTGTCATATTGCCAATTGCAAATACCAGCAGATAGAAGCCCAATGCAACCTGGATCAAGCCCAACGCAAACTTACGTGGAATGGACGGGTTCATGTTCATCAAATCAAGCTTCGGCCACAACATGGCAAATACCGGTGCGAAAACCAGAATGTAGAGTGGGTTGAGTGACTGGAAGACACCAAAGCCACCGGCCTGCCAGGTTTCCATGGTGCCGTACATCGGCGTCACGAATTCACGTGCAAAGAAATTCAGAGAACTGCCGGCCTGCTCAAACAAGGCCCAGAAACAGGCGTTGGCCGCAAACAGAATGAGCATGGCAATGTAGCGATGCATCTGTACTTTGTTTTTAGACCTGATGCCGGCCAGGATAAAATAGCCGACAAGACCCAGCATGATGGCAACCAGCAGGTAACCGAGAATGGTACTTTCCGACAACAGGAAGTAAACAATACCGGCCAATACGATGGCACCTGCTCCTACCGCGAAAAACCGACCCCAGCCTTCCTTACCCTTTTCCGGTAAACCAACATGACCGAGAGATTTCTTGGCAACTTCCAGAAACAGGGTCGACAGAATCATACCGATACCAGCTGCGAAGAAACCCCACTTAAGTCCCCAGGTAGCGCCGATCCACGAGGCCGTGATAATCGGTGCAATCATCGCACCGAGATTGATACCCATGTAGAAGATAGTGAAACCCGAATCACGCCGGATATCATCAGGAGCATACAATTTGCCGATCATCGTTGAGATGTTTGGCTTGAACAGGCCGTTACCTGAAACGATCAGGGAAAGGCCAACGAGGAACCATGTAATATCCTCAATTAATAACACCATCAAGCCCGTGGCCATGATGATGGCACCCAACAGGATTGATCTCTGGTAACCGAGAATACGGTCAGCCACGTAACCACCGGCGATACCGGTTGCATACACCAATGCGGTATAGCCACCATAAACCAGGCTGGCCTCGGCATTTGCCCCGGCGCCGAGATGTGAGAAAAACGTGGTAGCTACATAAACAGCCAGCACGGCCCGCATGCCGTAATAGGCAAAGCGTTCCCACATTTCGATATTAAATAATTGCCACAAGGCCTTTGGGTGGCCCATGAAGTCTCCTGCAGGCAAGTCAGGCTGCAGGCTGTTAGCACCATCTGTTTGATTGGTCACGTTTGAAGCTCCAAATCTGTTTTGAGTAATTGTTTTTGTGTTACCACGAATGTCCCCCGTGGCAAAAGTACGGCAAGCATACCACTGCCCGCTGCGATCCGCATTCTCACAGACCATCTTTACACCAACATCCGCTGGCGTGCGATAATCTGGTGATTATCATTATCAATACAAGGCCGAAGTCATGGATCAAAAGCTAGCACAGAATTTTATTGACGAAATGTGGATGGACTCCATCGTTCCCGAACTGGTGGAATACATCAAGATTCCCAACAAATCACCTCACTTTGATGCTGACTGGCAGAAACACGGCTACATGGAAGACGCCGTTCAGCAGATTTTCAGCTGGTGCAAGGCACAGGACGTCATGGGCATGACGCTGGATATCGTT
>JAOUCZ010000180.1 GCA_029859505.1 Lysobacterales bacterium
TCAGGTACTCGTATCGTTTTGTCAGGCTCGGAGCTACCTTCTTTTTAAACAGGCTGGCAGCCTTCTGGCCGTTAAAATACACATGGCTTATCAGCGGATGTTGTTTGAAAAAGCCGTCGAAATCATTGGTTGCCAAACCAGTTTCAGAAATAGCGGAGTCCAGGCTTCCGGGACGAACGCAAGTCTGGATTACATCCCAGAGGGCGATGTGATTATCGTTGAGTTTCTGCAGTCGAGACGCGTAGTCCAGTTGTGGGCCTGCACCGAATAGATCACCCATTATTTTCCAGAAAGCATTTCGTGGAAATGCGTAATACTGGACGGCATCAAGGGAAGCTACACCCGGCATTGATCCAAGTATCAACAGTCGTGCATCTGGTTGTGCGACCGGTGGAAAACCCTGCGAATGCTCCATAAGCATCAGTATAAGGTTAAACGGGCTGATAAATACGGTTGGAAGGGTGACTATGGGACTATTTAAAATCAGCTCCTCAGGGATTAAGCTGACGGTTAGCAAGCTACACTATAAAGGTTCACGTGGAGTCCAGGCATGAGTGAAAATAATCCGTCAAAGCGCAGCACCCTCGTTCGAAATACGGTCGTATTCCAGCTCAAGTTAATGGCCGATGGTTTTCGTGACCTTGTGTTACTGCCGGTTTCGCTCATCGCCTCACTGATTGGACTGTTGCGGGGTGGCGATGAGCCTGAACGGGAGTTTCTCCAGGTGATCAGTGTCGGTCGTGACTCAGAAAAATGGATAAACCTTTTTGGTAGTCACACGACTCCGGAAAACGCAAACGCCACTACCTCCATTGACGCGCTCTTCGAAAAGGTGGAAACAACATTGAAGCAGCAATACCTGGCAGCGGGAACCAGCACGCGTGCGCAGGCCGAAATCGACGAGGCACTTCAGGCCGCGCGCGATGAAACCAGGGAACAGCAGTCAGGCGAATAGCCCCGGGAGGCCGGGATTCAGGTCAGGACCGGTGATCAATAGGTGCCGGTAATATACTGGCTCAGTTTCTCAACTTCGTTTTGCTTCTCATCGAGCATTTTTTTCACCAGGTCACCAATGGAAACAATTCCGAGAAGCTTGCCGTTTTCTACCACGGGTAAATGACGGCAATGACAGGTCGTCATGGTTTCCATGCACTGTTGTATAGAATCACCCGGATCGGCAGAGATAACCGGCGATGTCATCACGTCACCTACCTTTGTCTGTGGTGATGAGCGTGATTCAAGGGCAATTTTCTGCAGGTAATCGCGTTCGGTGAAAATTCCGGCAATGGAATCGTCTTGCTGCACCAGGACAGCGCCAATATTAACCTGGGCCATTAGGCTGATAGCATCAAGAACTGTTTCGTTGATGTCGACGGATAGCACCATCCCGCCTTTATGTTCTAGAATTTCAGAGACTCGTGACATGATGGTTGACCGATTAGGACTGTTGTAATAAGTCTAGTCCGTAATTCAGAGTTTTCAACGTTGATTTGTTACTAATTTGTAATATTACTTCTCGGTCTGGTTATCCTGAACGGAAACGACCGTATATTCGGCCTCAATTACGTCGGCAGATTTCCTTTGATGATCAGGAGCAGGAGCCGCGCCGGCGCCGAAATCCACACCACTTTTTCGCAGACGATGTTTAATCCAGGCAACGCGTAGCCACAGTGCCAGACCGGCAATCAGACCGACTCCGGCAACCACCAGCAGCGCGGCTATCCCAATCGTGAATGCTCCTACCAGAACAAACGCAGCGACAATGGCGGCGATGATCCTGGTCAAGGGGTTCTGTGGTGGCGGGCTAATGTAATAAGGCATGGTTGTTCATATTGGGCCGGACTTGAATAATGACAAGGATCGGGATCCGGTCTTGGGTGGAAATTAGAATATCAGGTTAACCACCGTCAGCATTACAACCAGGAAGATAACTGTCATTCCGCTACCGGCACGTACAAAATCTGCCACTTTGTAACCACCGGGACCAATGATCAGCGCATTGACCTGGTGAGTGGGCAGAACGAATGAATTGGATGTGGACAGTGCAACAATCAACGCATACATGGTCGGGTTGGCCCCGGTTGCAAGCGCGATGCTGATCGCAATGGGTACCAGGATGGTGGTGGCACCTACGTTGGACATGACCAGGGTGAATATCGTGGCCAGTACGGCGATAACCAATTGTACGGCGATATCAGGCATGCCGCCCAGCAGCACCATGGCCTGTTGAGCAATCCAGGCGGCGGTGCCGGTCAACTCCATTGCGAGGCCGATGGGAATCAGGCTGGCGACCAGGAAAACGGTTTTCCAACTGACCGAGTTATAAGCTTCGTCGATGCTGAGCACGTGGGTCAGTATCATACCGAGCGCACCGACCAGTAGCGCAATGGACAGCCTGAAGTCGGTGAATATGATCATGCTAATGGAAAGGGCAAAGAAGAAAAGTGCCTGGCCGACCTTCTGGGGTCGCTGCTCTTCCTTAGGGATATCGGTGGCGACGATAAACTTCCGGTCTGCCTGTAACGCGGACAGGTCACGCCAGGTACTGTGGCTGACCAGGCAATCTCCGGTCTCCAGTACCTGTTCACGGACGTCTTCATTGATGATATGACCGCGACGATTGATGGCCAGCACGCTGATGCCGTAACGCTTGCGCAAGCGCGCCTCACCGATGGATTGTCCTATAAACTTTGAACCTGGAGGCATAACGATTTCGGAAATGCCGGCCCGGCTGGGGTTGAAAAGACTTCCAAATGTTTTTACGCGGGGTTGCAGACGGCAGTGATAATCAAGCGCAAAACGTCCAACCACATCACGGCTGCCCATAACACCGAGAATTGTGCCAACCCAAATCATCTCATCGGCGGGTGGTGCCATACGCGGCGCATCGGTATTGCGTATGGCCAGTAGTCGCGGAATACCCTCGATTTTTTCAGCGTCACCGACCTGCATGCCCACTAGCGGGCTATCCACCGTGACCAGCAGCTCATACACATCACCCTTGATATCGTAAGTGTCGGCAAAATATGTCTTGGTACGGGCGGGTACGGCGGAAGATTCAATAGCGTTGTCCGGCAACAACAGCTTTCCAAAGATCAGGAAATAGACGATACCTGTTGCCAGCAACGCGAGTCCGACAGGAGCCACATCGAACAACTCAAACTGACCCAGTGTTTCAGCGCCGGGTGGTAACGAGGCGTTCGAGGCGGAAATCAGATCGTTTAACAAAATCAGTGGTGACGAACCGACCATTGTCATGGTTCCGCCGAGTATGGCGCAAAATCCCATTGGCATCAGCATCCGGGAGAGCGGAATTTCGGTGCGTGCGGAGATTCGGGATACCACCGGCAGAAACAGGGCGGTGGCGCCAACGTTTTGCATCAGGCTGGAAATAACACCCACTGTGCCTGAGACCAGGGGGTTGATCCTGTTGGCGGTCTTACCACCGATTCTCAAAATGAAGGCGGCAACAACCGTCATCACACCGGTCCTGTCCAGACCGGCCCCAAGAATCATGACAGCGATAATGGAAATAACGGCGTTGGAGGCAAAGCCATTGAATAATTGGTCTGACGGCACCAAGCCTAGCAAGCCCAGCAATACCATGACCGTCAAGGCCACCACATCGACCCGAACGACCTCAAATACAAACAATGCAATGGTGATAACCAGCACTGCCAGCACCAGCATCATATCGCCTGTTAGAGTTAGGCCTGTTTCCATGATTAGTGTAGTTTATCGTAATCCGTTTAAGATCGTTGGTAGAGCAAATCCCTTACTGCATGACCGAGACTTTCACCGCGGTCTTCGTACTTTGTATAGGGCCGCCAATCGGGTCGATCACAATAGTCTCCCGTGGGAGATAAATTGGTGAAATCCTGGCTGGATTGCATAACTTCCAACATGTGTTCTGCGTAAGGCTGCCAGTCAGTTGCCAGGTGCAGAATTCCGCCACTTTTCATACATCGTGCCAGGTGGTCAACAAACGCCGGTTGGATAATGCGCCGTTTATGATGACGCTTTTTGGGCCATGGATCGGCGAAATAAATACGCACGCCCGCCAGGCTGCCGTCTGCAATGCGGTTTTGCAGAAAAGGCACCGCGTCTTCACAGGCAATGCGGACATTTTCTATATCGTGTTCTTCCAGTGCCATCAGCAGATGCCCGACTCCGGGTTCGTGTACCTCGATGCCGATGAAGTTTTTTTCCGGCTCCTGCTGCGCCATTCGCCAGGTGGATTCGCCATTGCCGAAGCCTATCTCCACGATGACTTCAGCCGGGCGGTCAAAATGATCGTCGAAATCCAGCACGGTTTCCCGCTTTTCAATGCCGTAGTGGGGCCATAGCTCATCAAGTGCATGCTGCTGGGCAACGGTCAGGCGGCCCTTTCGCAATACAAAACTACGTATGTTTCTATGTGTGGGTTCGGTCATTGGCTGGTTTTTCTGTGTATGAGTGTTCATTTCCCGGTGCAGAAAAAGCCCGGCATCACCGGGCTTTTTCTACAAAGCCTGCATACATCCTAGTGTGCCGGCGCTGCTGGGGCGTTGATGCTGACGATCACAGATTGATCGTAAAATTCGAAGAAAAAGTAAAATATCAGAGTACACATTATCAGCGTGGCGATCATCGCCGGTGTCCCGTATCGAAACCATACCCACGGTGTTATCGCCAGGGACGGATCATTTTCTCTTTTCGCCAGTCTTTCTGAAATAGTGACAATGTATACATTGGCAGTAGAGCCGATATGGGTACCGTTACCACCCATACCCACACCGGCAGACAGTGCCCACCACAATGGCGTGACATGGACGCCCTGTGCTTCCATGCCGAGCAGAATGGGAATCATGGCCGCGGTGAATGGTATGTTATCTATTGCCGCCGATAGAATGGCGGCAACCCACATCAGCACCAATGTAGCTATCAGCAGGTCTTCCTGAACGAATGGCATGATGAACTGGCCGAGATATCGCAAAAACCCACTGTGTTCAACACCACCAACCACGATAAATAGGGAAATGAAGAAGATTAAAAGTGGAATCTCAACTTCTTCCATTGCATGGTCCATTTCGACACGCTTGGCAATAAACACCAGCAGGGTCAGACCCATCGCTGAAACCATCCATGGCTCCCAACCGATGGAATGGTGAATGGTGAACATAATGACCATCACGCCCAGTACAAACAAACTCTGGTTCCAGAGTTTCTTGTCCTTATATTCAGTTTCACCCTGAAACTTGCCCTGGGGTTCAATTGCCAATTGTTTGCGGAACAGGAAACGTAGCATGAAGAGTACGGTAATCCATGCTGCAAACGTCACACCGCCCATGTGTTTAACGAAGGTATTGAAGTCGATGCCCTTGGCGGAACCAATCATCAGGTTGGGCGGGTCACCTACCAGTGTCGCGACTCCACCGGTATTAGATAGTAGGGCGGCAGCCAGCAGGAAAGGTATAGGTGTAATCTTCATTGTCCTTGCGACGAGAATAATCAATGGGCCGAAAATGACCACCGTGGTGACGTTATCCAGAAGCAGGGAAAGCAATGTCACACAGGTTCCCAGCATCACCATCAACATGAATTGCCTGCCTTTACTGATCCTGGCCATGTAATTGGCCATCGCCTCAAAGCCACCGGTGGGGATCATGATTGAAACGATCGCCATCATACAACCGAGCAGAAAAACAACGTTCCAGTCGATGGCGAGAACCGCAAGATGTGAATCATAAAAGCCGTAATACTGGCCTGCGATAATCATCATGATGGCACCCATCATCGCGAATTTGGCACGATGGAAGCCATGAAATGTCTCTGTGAAAATACCGATGAACGTAACGGCAAGGATGATCCCTGAAATCATCATTGACTCGTTCATGACAAGCAACTCTGTCATTATTGACTGTCTCCCGGTGGATTCGGCCCCAAAGACCCGAGAAGGGTTTCGCCCATTATGCACTGAACCGGACATTTTTCTCAATTCAAAGCCGGTTCGAAGGTCAAACTGCTTCCTCAACTAATAATTTCACATCCAAAGATGCAATTTGAGAATACTTGTTCTAAAATATATCTCTTAATTCGAATAGAAAGATATATTTCATTGGAGTTTATAAAAAATGAGTAATTACCTATTTACCTCGGAGTCCGTATCCGAGGGTCATCCTGACAAAGTAGCGGACCAGATTTCAGACGCAGTTCTGGATGCCATTATCAAAGAAGATCCCGCAGCCCATGTGGCCTGTGAGACATTTATCAAAACCGGTGTGGCCATTGTAGGTGGAGAAATCACCACCGATGCATGGGTCGATCTGGAAGATATTATTCGTAAAGTGATCGTGAAAATCGGTTATGAATCTTCCGAATACGGATTTGATGGCCACACTTGCGGTGTCATCAATATCATCGGCAAGCAGTCCAGCGACATCGATCAGGGTGTTAACCGTACATCGCCGGAAGAGCAGGGTGCGGGTGACCAGGGTCTGATGTTCGGCTATGCCTCCAATGAAACGGATGTCTTGATGCCCGCGCCGATCTACTACGCGCATGAACTTGTCAAGAAGCAGGCCGAGGTACGCCGTAATTCAAACGATGGTAAATACCATTTGCGTCCGGATGCGAAAAGCCAGGTGACCTTTCGCTACGAGAACGACAGACCGGTGGGTATTGATGCTGTTGTACTTTCTACCCAGCACCACAGGGATTCCACCCAGGCTCAGATTCGTGAACTGGTGATGGAGGAGATCATTAAACCGATCCTGCCCGCACACTGGCTGGATGATAAAACCAAGTACCACATTAACCCGACGGGTCGGTTTGAGATCGGTGGACCGGTTGGTGATGCCGGATTGACCGGACGTAAGATAATCGTTGATACCTATGGTGGTGTAGCACGACACGGCGGCGGTGCCTTCTCAGGAAAAGACCCCTCAAAGGTTGATCGCTCTGCTGCGTACGCTGCCCGTTATGTTGCCAAGAATATCGTTGCTGCAGGTCTGGCAGACCGTATTGAAATTCAGGTGTCTTATGCCATTGGCGTGGCGACGCCGACATCGATCGGTATTGATACATTTGGTTCTGAAAAGATTCCGGCCGAGCGTATTGAACAACTGGTACGGGAGTTTTTCGATCTGACACCCTACGGAATTATTACAGCGCTTGACCTGATCAAGCCTATTTACACCCCGTTGGCCGCGTATGGTCACATGGGACGCGAAGATTTGAACGTCAGTTGGGAAAAAACTGACAAGGCCGACCAGCTGCGTGAAGCAGCCGGCCTGTAAGCAAAGGAATATTGAAATGAATGCAGTAATTGAAGACATAAACAAGCACGACTATTACGTTGCCGATATAGGGCAGGCCGAATTTGGCCGCAAGGAAATTGCGATTGCCGAGACGGAAATGCCCGGTTTGATGGCGGTACGT
>JAOUCZ010000394.1 GCA_029859505.1 Lysobacterales bacterium
TCTGGAATGTCGCCGCATTCACTACTCTCCTTCCGTTCATCAGGACAAGGGTGTTACCGGTACCGATGTTCCTCAGATTGAAAGCGCCGATATCACCACGTGCAGAGTTCACACCGCCGCTGATGTTTTCAGCTTCGTTGAAGAAGTTCTGGCCCTGCTCGGGCATAGCGTCCAGTAATTCGTCGCCGGATTCCAGACCCATCGCCTCAATATCAGTCGCACTGATCACGGATACAGAAAGTGCATTATTGATTGCAGCACCCTTAATCTGTGAACCGGTCACGATGACCTCTTCCAGTACTTCCTCGTCGGTTTCCACCGTCGCCTGTGTCAGGCGGGTCGTCCTTGAAAGGCTGATGACAAATGTGCCGTCATCAACCGGAGTTGCTTGCAGACCCGATTCGGCCAACATTACTTCAAGTGCTTGCTCTGCACTCATGCTGCCGCTGACCGCTTTGCTGGTAAGGCCATCAACTTCATCGATGGACCATTCAACATTAATTCCGGTCTGTGTATGGAATGCCTCAAAGGCTGATTTGGCCGGCATGGCTGCCACATCGACATCAATTAACTCACCGGCGGCCTGCAGCGGGCTGGCCAACAACGTGAACAAAAAGATGAGTAGCACAAAGATATTTATTGATATTTTATAACTGGTTTTCAATAGCCTGCCAGTGATTGGCCGGGGTAGATCTCTCATGATAAAGACTCCCTGCTGAATAGATAGTGTTGCCAATTAAAACTCAGTTTTCTTATAAGCTTAGCGATCTTCGAGTGGTTTAAACCACTGCTTTTCTATATAAAAATATTCTTACGCCTGAATATCCTACGTCTTTTCCAGACCCAAGTTTAACTTTATATTTACAATACTATCCCCACCGAAGCAGATATCCAATGATTCTTCAAACGTAAGTAATAACCTGAGGTTATACTTTGTAAAGTTTTTAAGCGGAGCTAAAAATGCGTTTAAGACATATCGAAGTTTTTCACGCGGTCTACACCAGCGGTTCCATCACGGGCGCAGCAAAGCTGTTACATGTTTCACAACCATCCATCAGTAAAGTGCTGGCTCACGCTGAACAGCAACTGGGTTTTCCCTTGTTCAATCGACACAAGGGCAGGATAACGCCGACCCGTGAGGCTGAACGTCTGATCGGTCATGTCAATCACGCTTATATGAACATCAATGAACTGCGCCGCGTATCAAAGAACCTTGGTTCTGCCGAGACCGGTGTGATTCGAATTGCGATGACACCGGCGCTCGGCATAGACATTATTCCCGGTGCGATCGCGTCTTACCTGGCGCAACACCCGGATACCATGTTTGAGATTGAAACCCTTCACCATCACCAGGTTGTCCGTGCACTTAGGGAACTGAGAATTGATTTCGGCATTGTATTCAACCCTCCTGCCACGCAGGGCATCAAGATTGACCATCTTGCAACTGCGGAGTTAGTCGTACTCAGCAACGAATCACTGGACCTTGGGGGCAAATCAAAGCTAGCCCTGGAAGAATTGGATGGCATGCCATTTGTTAACCTGAGCACCCGCAGTCCGCTGGGTCAATTGCTGGCCGCACGTACCGAAGCCAGTGATATTGAGCTAAAAACCGTTGCCAATGTGGAAACTTATCAAATAGCCAAGGCATTGGTCGCACATGGCGCCGGCGTGGCATTGATTGATGAGATCACTGCAAGATCATCCGGACATGATAATGTGAACGCCCAATACCTGGATCCGCCAATGCAATTCGAGATTTCAATACTGCATACCGTATCGGATCCGCTTTCGATCATTACCCAGCGCTTTATCGATCACCTGAAAACAGAAATCGGAGTGTTTTTAGATAAGCCTTTAGCCCGGTAACTCATAGACCTGAGATATGAGGTCAGTATAAATTGTCATTGGAGCAGGTAAGGCAACGCCTATTAAACTCTATTGGCGAGCAGGTCCTGATTCTTAAGCAGGGGAAACTATGCGTGTTGTTGTCCTGGGTGCCGGTGTCGTTGGTGTCACCACTGCCTACTATCTAAGCGAGCGCGGCCACTCTGTTACGGTAGTGGATCGTGCTGAATCAGTAGCGTCCGGTGCCAGCAGTGGTAACGGAGGCCAGCTGTCCTATAGTTTCACCGATGCCATGGCCAGCCCGGCACTGTTGTCCAAAGCCCCTAAAATGATGACCGGCCTCGATCCCGCGCATTATGTCC
>JAOUCZ010000181.1 GCA_029859505.1 Lysobacterales bacterium
CTAAATCAAGCCCGCTAGCATACGCAAAACCAGGCGATGGGTATTGATATTGGTCAACGGCAGAGTAGGGGGACTTACAGCGTAGAAAAGTCATCAAACCTAAAACATCCATATTTAGGGTGGATTCTACAGTATTTCGTTTTTTTTCCATAGTGCCTTGCCGGTCAGTTGATCGCATTTTGTGACTGGTTTCAGTAATTTGACTGAAACGAAACCGCGGCGGTTGCGATTGGTGTAACGGATAAAACGTGATCAGTTTTATACAAATAACCACCTACTGACCAGACAGCTAGTTTAGTTATGCGGGAGGTGTATGGCTTGACATGCAATGCCATTCACTTGACGCAGGTATAGAAGGGTTTAAGGTTAGCTCTACTGACAAAGAGCAGATTTAGCGGAATAAAATGCCCTAAAAGATAGTTGCATTATTGCTATGATTTCTGATCTAACCACAAAAAATTGCCGCCTTGGAAACGGCCCCTATTTGGGGGGGGAGAAATAAGAAGCCGTTCACCAAGACGACCTCAGAATCATAGCAATGATTCTCATTCGCATATTGATCCAGGTCAGGGAAATACCATTCCAGTTGCACGCTTTCCAGGGTCAAGGTATGGACGTGCTACTTTTTCTGGAATATCTTTGTGCAGTCGATTTCCGATGAGTAATCCACCTTGGTGCAAACCGTATCCTTGCCAAACACATCAACCAGGGTTTCCTGTAAGGAGGAATGAGGTCTACCTTCTACAAAGTAATTCACCTGTGAACCACCCATGTCGGTTTCCGACATTGTTCGATATTGGGATTGCCCCAGGGAATAGGTTTCCCCTTGTTGGTTTGGTGTGCCCAGATCGTCGAAGCTGACACCGCTGCGAAGCACCAGGTCAAGCTCTCCGTCATTACCAATGTCTGTGGCCAACCAATCCACATCCAATATGTCGTTCACAATGCCGTCTTTCAACATGATTTCGTAATGATGCTGGAAATCGGAAATAATTTGTTCAGCACTGGGATGTTGCCGGGAGACAGCAACATACAACTCCCGGTGAGCCAGCACAACGTTTATCACTTTAAACTCTGACTCCTCATCAATCCCCATCTGTGAGCGTACAACGAGATCATCAACCAACGCTATATCGGCCTTGCCTTCCTGAACCGCTTTAAAGGCTTCCACAGAACTCACAACAGGTACGATTGTCATTGAAGATTTTGCTTTTTCTATCTCATCGCCGTAAGCATAGCCAGGTACCATCGCCACCCGCCATCCACTCAGGTCACTGACCTTCTGTACGAAAATTTTACTGTCTTTTGCAGTAACCGGTACGATTCGGTTGGTCAAATATGGCTCTGAAAACAGCAGGTATTGTTCTCTTTCCGGTGTTCGCCATATTGCCGCAATTCCGTCTACTGCCCCCTCGTGGGCATCCTCAAGAACCTGATTCCATTCATAAACCTTAACCGTACAGTTCCAGCCAGCACGTTTAAGTGCCTCACATACCAGTTTCTCAGATGCACCCTGCCTCTGGCCCTTGATGGTGAACGGTGGCCAGTCAGAATTACCCAGAGTCAGATTTTGCTCTGCCATAGCAGTTGGCAGGAAGAATAATGTGGCAATGGTGATCAGAAATACTCTCATAGTGCTTTTGGCCTGAGGTTGTTTTGAAAGTGAGTTTGCAGAGTACATAAAAATTGCTGTGTCACCAACATTTTTTCATTTGTAGTGGACAATTTATAGGTCTCTTTCTCACTGTGATCAGGTTTGTGATTGATAGCAATACTACTTGAATATACTCTCTGGAGCCGCCAATCAGTGGCGGCTCTCTCAATAAGAGCGGCCCGACAGGTAAGTCACTAAAAGAGCAATGCTGCCAGCGTGCAAGACATTAGCTATAAACACTAAATACGGTTGAGACTCAGTTCGTCAATAACTCTGCCAATTACCTATACTTATAGAGACGGTATAAACTACTACTTTGTCGCCAGATGATTCAAAAAATCCTGCAAACAACAATCCAAGCTGATATTTCATGACACCCTGTTTCTGTAGATTGACAGCACCGATCCTATGCATCTCGTTGCTCGGAGTACTCTCCGGTTGTGGTTCAACACTTGCAATTGTAGCGGCAAGTGCTGTTCCTTATGGGGTCCCGCTGCCATCTGACCCAGAGCCATGGCGTACAGGGAAGAATTATTATGAGCCGGTAGTCCTCGCTTCCAATGAGAATAATATAAAAATTAAGTACCTCAGCGTTGGACCAAACGCCGAACACGAACAAGTCAAACAACTGATGTCTGAGCACTGTCGCGGCGCATATGTTGAAACCAGTCGAGTGGAATTAAGGGGTTACGATACTGTTGCAGCTGAATGCACTCGCGGTACCGAAACTTTACAGTAAATTTGGGCGGGCAATGATATTTGGCTTGACCACGTTCATCGTTCTGGTATTGCAAGATCATTCCTGGCTCATCTCTGTCGAAATTGATGCCAATGGACGGGTATGTACCAGCCATAATCATGGGGTTATGGCGCCTTAGGCTTGGATTGCAAACACCCTTACAGCACATCAAATACGGTTGAGACTCACTTCGTCAAACGCTCTTTAGGTTTCTTATACTTACACATGCCAAGATAGGAGTAGTTAGAGATGAAACAACGAACTCATACATGGTTAGCGATACGAGCGATAGCGCTCCTCGAAGACGCCGGAGAGACTCCAGGGCTAGTAAAAATTCTCAAACCCCACGTAAAGGAAAGTGCTATTGGGTCTTGGATTCCGGACTTGGCAGATTCAAAGAAAGGTAGTGGTGATATTGATTATCACATTTTCAAAATGAAGCCATTCAATGGAGCGCAAAAACAGCGATTTGTTACAAACAAGGCGAAACTGTTTCAGCAAATTGGGAGCGATAGAAAAGTAAAAGGGTTTATCCAGAAATGGGGCTCTTCATTAGAAAGCACGTGGTGGGATGCTCCCTATAAGGCGGAGCCAAGACCAGGTGAGCATCTTGCAAACCGATCAATGGCATTGACCACTGCGATTGCTGACCAGCTTATACTTGGCGACCCGGATGTGGCGAGACTTGTGCCTGGTAGCGTTCGTTTTGCTTCAAAGCTTGCCTCAGAAGCAAGGACGAGAAAAGCAGAAGTTGCGACATATTTTTTCATGCTCAGTCATTTTCTTGCAGACTCCTGTCAACCATGCCACTGCGATGCCCGAACTGCCTTCGGATACAGTAATGGACTTCACAAAGAAATGGAGTCTCATTGGAACAAGATTATTGGAACGTACTTTGAAAAGAAAAAACTCTTTGAAAATACGGACTCAGCAAAAACTGTTCTCCAGAAAGCGCGTGATATCGACACTAAATTTTCAATTACTTTTGCGAATACGATTCCAGATTTGGGTAATAACATCGATGCGTGGCTTGAAATTGTGCGGGTATGTCGTGCCTCCTTTGCCGTAGCCAGCATCCTTGTTCCTCCGGCTGTTATACCTTATGGAAATAGATCGCACACGAGTTTTAAAACCGTTTTTGAGGACACTAATGTTGATCCATCTTTTCTTACAGATTGCGATGAAATGATCATGCATGATGCCGTACTGAATATTGCGATTATTTGGAAGAGTATTTGGCAAAAGTTTAGTTAGTTAAAAGCAGTGAGTGCATTGAAAGGAGCACAAGCCCTTCGAGGTTTGATGACTGGTTCTGCCACACCGCATACGGCAAGAATCTGTAATGCCCGGTTCATATGCCGCTGAGTTCCAACGATGGCGCATAACCCCAATTGGGGACGTTCTCAACCTGGTGCCAATTGGCACCATTTATGGTTGCCATCCCCCAAATCTTCTAAGGTTGGAGTTAGACCAATTGGTCTCATCTATGGGCGCAATTGCGCCCAAGTTCGATGCCGCGTGAACAGCCCACGCCGTGGACTGGACTCAGTCGAGTTCGTCTATGCAGTCGATGAGTTTGTCAGGCAGTGAGTCGATGAAGTCGTCCACTTGCTTTTCAGACGGCGCTCCGCCGTTCTTCTTAATCATCGCCTGCGCCTTCTTCATTGTTGCCGCGTCAGCTTTACAATCTTTCAGATCCGCGAGTAAATCTTCACCTTCCTCATGATGTTTGGCATTGGCTATGGAAACACATAACGCCGCAGCAAGCGTAACTGCTGATAACTTCAAAACATAGTTCAATTTCATGTCTGATTTTCTCCAAGTGTGAAACATTCTCAATGCGAGCATACAGTATAGCTCAAGCACAGGTGGAATAATAAATAAGGGACTATGAGTAGTTTAAACACTATTCTTTAAACACTATTCTGACAGGTGGATTGAACTGAAGCATGGGGGGGTTATTGCACGATTGTCGATATATGTGGCAAAGGAATGCGGGGATATCGATGTCAGTGGATGTCGCTTTGGCTGCGAAGCGGTTTAGGGGGCGAGACCTTTAAAGCGAAAAGAGAGATAAGGCTCAGAACAATGCGGATTGCAATGACCATTTCCCAATAGTACGAGTCGGCCCGACAAACCTCAATAATGGGATCATCTTAACTGCGCGGGCTTTCGAGGGGGGTCGTGCAAAGCAGAGGGGCGGCGTCAAAGAGTGCGATAGCCAGATCGTAATCAAACCAACCATATCCGCCAGCAATCCGCGCGGAATTGTGTAGGCAAATGTGACAGGGGGAAGGGTGAGTCAATCCTTCAGAGATGTGACGGCACACAACTCAGCGCCCAGAGATTTTCTTTTACCCGCAGTTGAGCATTCGCAAAATCGGAGAATTTGTACGTTAGCTTAGTTTTCCGGTCAATACTAACTTAAAACCTGGGCCAGTTTTTTCAGGCTAGGTCAACCCTGCAGCCCATACAGAACGATGCGTATCTTTTCCTCTGATGAAAACTTACGACGGGTTTTACGGCGAATTATTTTGACCCGTTTGGTGTCAGGCTAGCTGACTCCGCATAATCTTTGAGAAACCCGCCTTCGGGTGGTTATCTTATCTTACATGCCGTTCTTTTAGCGGCAGCTGAAATCACCGTCATCGCTTGGAGCACAATAAGCTCCCCAACCCGCCTTGCGCCAGTAGTCGACGAGCTTCAATTCCTGTACATGGTTTTTGAACTCTGGAGTCGTGCGGTAGGGTTCAGTCTCAGGGTGAAAAGTGAAGAAATCACCCCACCAACCCAGCCTGACTTTTTCACTCAATAATGAGAAAAACTTGTCTTTTTGATCCAGGAAGGAAAGGATATAGGGATCCGACATGGCAATCTTGACCTGGTCCGGCGTCAAGCCCGGCAGACCCTTTTCCATGGTGTCGAACCATGTCTCTATGTTGGCTCTCATTTTCGGTGGAATGACATCGCTTCCTGCCAATACTTCGCGAGCCTTCGCCCGTTGACCGTTGAGCCATAACACCTGCGCATACTCGGTCACCATGAAGACGAGCTCTGGACCCAGTTCATGTTCTTTTTTTGCCCAGGGAAGCGCGGCGGGCCAGTCGCCCAAAGCCCAATAGGCTTGCACCAGCGTGTGCAGATAGATCGGCACCTGCGGCTCGAGGGTGACCAGTCGTTGGGCCATAGGTAAAGCTTCTTGAGTTTTTCCAACAGTGAGCAGAAACTCAACGTAATCCTCCAGAATTACCGGGTTATCCGGGTCGACAGAAAGCGCCCGCTGGTAGGCCTGCTCGGCCTCATACCATTGCAGGCGTGTGCGGTAGACATTACCCAGCGCACCCAGGGCAACAACCGAGTTTGGATCGAGAATCAACGCCTTCTGCGCTGCAATGAATGCCCTGGCAAATGCGGCGGCGCTTTCCATGGGTTCATCCATATAAATCCAGTTTGGCGCAAGGGAAAGGGCCTGCGCATATACGGCCCAGCCCGGCGCGAAGTCGGGCTCTTCCTCAGTAACCTTCCCTGCCAATTCGAGAGCGACCGGAATATGACGGTTCTTATGTGCTTCACGAGCTTTGAGGAACAGATCGTAGGCAGCCATGTTATCGGTTTGGTTGGCTGAGCTGCCCTCATTGATCGAACCGCCGAATGACAGCTTCAACGCATCGGAAATGGCGTGGGCGATTTCATCCTGCAGCGCAAATATTTCCTTCATTTGACGGTCGTAGGTTTCTGACCAAACATGAAAACCATCTTCTGCCTTCACCAATTGCGTGGTTATGCGGATATTGTCGGAATCTTTGCGAACGCTTCCCTCGATCAGGTATTCGACGCCCAGCGCATTACCGATGGTCCGCATGTCTTCATTTCTACCTTTGAATGCAAACGAAGAGGTACGACCGGCAACCAGCAGGGACTTGTTCTTGGCCAGGACGTTGAGAATTTCCTCCGTCATGCCGTCTGAAAAGAACTCCTGCTCCGGGTCATCAGACATGTTGACGAACGGCAGTACAGCAATCGAGGTTTTCTCTTTATTACCTTGAGAGGTAATTACTTCAGGCCTCTCCCCGAATGGAAAAAACCGCTCGACAACCAGGAAAACCACAGCCAGGGCCAGGGCGCTGATGATCAGGTAGTTGATTCTTTGCCCCGTCTGCCTGGTGATTGATTTGTTATTGTCGGCATAAGCGGTTTTCACCAGTCCTTCAGGGGTCAGTTCAAACGCCCAGGAGATGATCACGGCGATGGGAAAGCCGATCGCAAGCAAAACGATGACCACCCTTGGCAACCACATGGGTAGATTCAATGGGTCATGGACCACATCGACAAATTGTAGCGCGACCCAGCTGACGAGGGTGTAGGCAATCGTTACCTTGAAGACGTTACGACGTTGGAGTTCCTGGAAAAATGACAAGGGCTGGCTTCTTTATGTTCGTTATTGAAACTAAGCATAGTTTGCTTTACAAGCAATAGTCAAAGGATTCACTTAATGGTTAAGGTTTGCGGCAATACCAATGGCGGCTAGTCGCCGAAAGCTGTCACAAGCATTCGCTTTGCTTAGTGGTCCGCACCTGGCCGGAAGCCGCTATAAGAACCGCTGAAATTTGACCTTATCCAATAACCGCTTCCCGCCGCTGAGCAGTCACTCGTCGAACGTAAATTTCGGTCTTGTGAGTAGCGGCAAGCGGCCAATAGCGGAAGTTCAGAGAACCGGAATTTGGCTGCAAATTTCGCCCAATTCGAGTCCCAGCAACTGCTTTTTACCAGTATTTACCGCTATATTGCGTATTGTAAACAGACAAGCTCCTAACAAGTTATGTGTACATCTTCAAATCCGAAGGCCGAAGGTTGAATCAAGTGCTTATATGTAACTTGTAGACTTCACTAATTGTCTTTGCCTTAATTTTTAGCAACGTCAGTTGATTCTCTATTTGTCGCCTTCGTGAGAGATGATTCCATAT
>JAOUCZ010000182.1 GCA_029859505.1 Lysobacterales bacterium
ACTGAGCTTTTTTGTGTTATTGCCTTCCATCCTTTTGTCCGGCTTCATGTTCCCCTTTGCAGGTATGCCGCGGCCCGCGCAGATCATCGCCGAAGCCTTGCCGTTGACGCATTTCAACCGGCTGATTCGGGGCGTTATGTTACGTGGAGCCAGCCTCGAGGAGTTATCAGGAGAATTGGTCATCCTGGCAGGCTTTATCGTCGTGTTGATGACCCTGGCGATTTTACGCTTTAGCAAGCGCCTGGATTAAGCCGCAGCCTCTTTGGCCACTAACTTTCTCTCGGCCGAATCCACCAGAACCGTAACCGCACAGTCACCGGTCACATTGGTCGCGGTACGTACCATATCCAATATACGGTCTACACCGAGGATAAGCGCAATACCGGAAGACGGAACGCCCACGGACTCAAGCACAATAACCAGCATGATAATGCCGGCCGCCGGCACCGGTGCCGTACCGATTGAAGCGAGTAACGCTGTAAGTACGATTGTCAGTTGTGCAGCCAGGTTGAGGTCCATGCCCAGGGCCTGGGCAATAAACACCGTGGCGACTGCCTGGTAAAGTGCAGTGCCGTCGAGGTTGATCGTTGCACCCAATGGCAGCACGAATGAAGCCACTTCAGGTTTAACTCCCAGGTTGTCTTCCACGCACTCCATCGTGACAGGTAGAGTTGCCGCACTGGAACTGGTTGAGAAAGCGAGTAACTGAGCCGGTGCAATTCCAGTAAAAAATTCCTTGAGAGTGAAGCGGGTAAAAAAGCGAACAAAAGTACAATACACCAGCAGGACATGCAGAATCAGGCCAAGGATAACAACCAGCGTATAAAAACCCAATGAACTCAACAAACTCAGAACCGTTTGAATATTATCGCCGGCGATCGCGGTTATGGTTCCTGCAATCAGTGCAAATACGCCAATTGGCGCAACGTACATAATGAGATCAACCATTTTGATAATGATGTCATTCATACCCTGGATGAGTGACTTGACGTTACGGGTGTTCTCATTGGGCGCCAAAATCAGGCAAACCCCAAAAAACAGCGCGAAAAACACCACCTGCAACATGCGAATATTTTCACTCAATGCCGCGACAATATTTTGCGGAACAATATCGACCATTGGTTGCAATGGCCCCCGGTTTTTTACCTGCTCAATGGTCTCAGTACGACCTTCTATTTCACCCTGGTAAGAAGCCTGCAGATCGGCGCTGACCTCGGGCGGAATCGAGTTCCCGGGCTGCAGCATGTTGACGACCACCAAGCCGATAGTAATGGCGAAAATAGTGGTCAGCATGTATATACCAATGGTCTTGCCACCCATCCTCGACAGCTTGCTGACATCTGATAAAGAAGCCACACCCGTGACCAGCGAAGCAAAAACCAGTGGCATCGCAATCAGCTTTAACAGGTTGACGAATAAGGTACCAAATGGAGCTATCCAATCGTGAGTGAAGCTGCTCAGTTGATAGACCGCAGCAAAAATACCGAACACGGCACCGGCAAGCAGACCGATCAATATCTGCCAATGGAGTTGCATTTTTATTTTCATTTTTTAAATCCCTTCTAACTGGCCGACTATTAAGGTCTGTAGAATAATGCCACAAATTTAGGTATGACAGGTCACCTTGGCCAGATTGATCGCATCATCGGGGATGCATGGCAACGAGAACCACCAGTGCTTTGCATGGTCATTTCGGTCAAATACGCCCCGACACATTTAATGCAACCGGCTTTGCCGATATAATTGTCTGTCACCAAGTTTTCCGGGAATCCCGATGAGCGAAACAACGACAGAACGTGAAGTCATGGAATACGATGTCATCATCGTCGGGGCTGGCCCTGCAGGCCTGGCCTGCGCAATTCGCCTGAAACAACTCAAGCCCGATTTGATGGTTGCCGTGATCGAAAAAAGCGCCGAAGTCGGTGCACACATTCTGTCCGGCGCAGTCATCGAGCCCGAACCACTGGATGAATTGCTGCCTGGCTGGAAAGACAATCCTCCACCCGTGTGTATTCCGGTCGTAGATGATGAGATCGCCTTTCTGACAGCCTCTTCAAAGCGCAGGCTTCCCACCCCGCCACAACAGCGAAATCATGGCAATATCATTGTCTCCCTGGGTGCCTTATGCGCCTGGCTGGCACCACAGGCCGAGGATCTCGGCGTCGATATTTTTCCCGGTTATGCAGCCGCGGGCATCCACTATTTACCGGATGGCGCAGTGGGTGGCGTCATCATCGGCGACATGGGTGTCGACCGTGACGGGAAACCCAAAGATACTTATATGCAGGGCATTGAAATTCATGCCCCATTGACCATATTGGCGGAAGGCTGCCGTGGACACCTGAGCAAAGAACTGATCAGCCGATTCAAACTGGATGCCGATTCAGACCCCCAGGCCTACGGTATCGGCATCAAGGAGCTGTGGCAGGTCGCACCCGGCAAATGCAAGACGGGCCTGGTGAACCACAGCATCGGCTGGCCATTGGACACAAAGACTTACGGCGGCAGTTTTATCTACCATATGGATAAGGACCGCGTTGCGGTCGGTTTTGTCTGTGCACTGGATTACTCTGACCCCGAATTCTCACCCTTCGAGGCATTTCAGCAATTTAAACATCACCCCAGTATCAAACCCCTGTTCGAAGGCGGTGAGATTCTCTCAGGTGGTGCACGTACCATTATCGAAGGTGGAGCCCAGTCCCTGCCAAGGGTTGAAATGCCCGGTGCACTGTTGATCGGCGACGCCGCCGGCCTGCTTAACCTGCCCAAGATCAAGGGCACACACCAGGCCATCCGCTCCGGAATGCTGGCTGCCAGCCATATCGCGGAAAAGGGTAATGGTAAAGGTTTTGACGAGGCCCTGCGTGCTTCACCGATCATGAAAGAACTCCATAAAGTGCGTAATATCCGCCCCGGTTTCAACAAGGGATTATGGCGTGGTTTGATCACCGCAGGCATTGAAACCGTGACCGCCGGCAAACTACCGCGCACACTGAAAAATCACGCGGATTATTCATCACTGAGCAAACTGAAAGATTTGAAACCGGTCGAACGCCATTGGGTGAAACGGGACCTCGCACCGCGTGACCGCCTGGCGTCCGTCTATTTTGCGGCAACCGATCATGATGAAGACCAACTCGTGCATTTGCAGATTCTCGAACCGGATGTGTGTATTACAAAGTGTGGCGAAGAGTATGGCCACCCCTGCACCCGTTTTTGTCCGGCAAGCGTATACGAAATAGTGGAAGACGCGGATTCAGCTGCGGGTGAACGCCTGCAGATCAACGCCGCGAATTGCGTTCACTGCAAAACCTGCGACATTAAGGATCCGTACCAAATTATTAACTGGGTAACACCCGAGGGCGGCAGTGGACCCAATTACCAGAATCTCTAAATAAAGATTACATATAAAGGAATCACCATGAAAATACTGGTTGGCATAAAACGTGTCGTTGACTACAACGTCCGCATCCGGGTCAAGTCTGATGGCAGCGGTGTTGATACCGATGGCGTCAAGATGAGCATCAACCCGTTCGATGAAATAGCTCTGGAAGAGGCCTTGAGGATTCGTGAAGCCGGGCTGGCTGAAGAAGTCATCGTTGTCAGCCTTGGCGGCAATGAATGCCAACAGCAGTTGCGGACCGGCCTGGCCATGGGGGCCGACAGGGCCATACAGGTAGACACAAGTGAAAACCTGCAACCCCTCACCATCGCCCGCACTTTTCTGAAAGTGATAGAAAAAGAGCAACCCGGCCTGGTTTTGCTGGGAAAACAGGCCATTGATGGCGACAATTCGCAAACTGCCCAGATGCTGGCCGCCCTGTGGGACCGCCCGCAGGCCACCTTCGCATCAGGATTGAACCTGTCCGGTGATACCGCAACTGTTGTCCGTGAGGTCGATGCCGGTCTTGAAACCATCGAGGTCGATTTACCCGCGGTGGTTTCCGTGGATTTGCGGCTTAACGAACCCCGTTTCGTCAAGCTACCTGACATTATGAAAGCCAAACGTAAACCCCTGGATGTCATCAGCCTGGGTGATCTGGGTGTGACGTCTGAAAACGACCTGGAGATATCGCACTACACGCCGCCACCGGCGCGCGACAAAGGCCACATGGTTGAGGACACGGCTCAACTGGTCGCTGAACTTAAATCCCGCGGCTTGGTATAAGGAAAAATCATGAACAGAACATTAATCATCGCAGAACACGACGGAACAAGCCTTAACCCAAGCACTTCAAAATGTGCCAGGTGCGCAACAGCCATTGGGCAGGACTTCGATATCGTTGTCATGGGCTCATCAACAAACGAAATCGCCACGCAGGCAGCAGCCATTGATGGTGCCGGTACCGTTATTTCCGTGGACGCCGAACATCTGGCGAATCCACTCGCCGCCAACCATGCATCGGAAGTCGTTGCCATGGCGGATGGCTACAGCCATATCCTGGGTCCATCAACAACCTATGGCAGGGACCTGATGCCGCGTATCGCCGCACTGTTAGGTGTCAACCAGGTCAGTGATATTTCGGCCGTTGAAGACGGCTATCACTTCAAGCGTCCGATTTACGCCGGCAATGCGATTGTCGATGTGCACGCGCCTGAAGGCTCGAAAGTGGTTGCAACTGTGCGTGTGGCTTCCTGGAAAGCTCTCGGCGACGGTGGAAATGCCGCGGTTGAAAGCAAATCTGCGAGTTCTGCGGCCAGCTCACATACAAGATACGTCAATCTGGAATCAGGTGGCGGCGAACGCCCGGACCTGCAGACAGCAACCAGCGTCATCTCGGGTGGCCGGGCAATGGCCAGCAAGGAAAACTTTGATCTGATCTACGAACTGGCTGATTTAATCGGGGCCGGAGCAGGTGCTTCCCGCGCTGCGGTTGATGCTGGTTACTGTCCGAATGATATGCAGGTTGGTCAAACCGGTAAAATTATTTCTCCGGACCTTTACATCGCATTCGGAATATCAGGTGCGATCCAGCATATCACCGGCATCAAAGACGCCGGTACCATCGTTGCGGTTAATAAGGATGCCGATGCACCGATTTTCGAAGTTGCTGACATCGGACTGGCCGCCGACCTGTTCACCGTGATACCGGAGATGAAACAACTGCTGGGCTAGATTGGCCTACGGTTCCCAGGCATGAGAAAAGCATGACCCAAGCCCTCTGGTCACCCGGCAACCAACGCGCACAGGAAGCCAATATCAATCGCTTCATGCGACTGATCAGGCGGGAGCGCGACCCGGGTGTAGTGGACTATGAAAGCTTGTACCGTTTCTCAATTGATTCACCCAAGGCCTTTTGGCGTGCCATCTGGGAGTTTGGTGGTGTCATCGGCTCTGCAGGCCTTCGCACGGTTGAAAATTTCGACAGGATGCCCGGTGCCTCCTGGTTTCCGGACGCCAGTCTCAACTTTGCAGAAAACCTGTTGCGCTACCGGGATGACCGGGAAGCCCTGGTCTTCAAATCAGAAACCGGTGCAACCAGTACACTGACCTACCGGCAGTTATACCGGCAGGTGGCCGGTGTCGCCTCTGCCCTGCGCGGGGTTGGTATTGAACCGGGAGATCGGGTTGCGGCTTATTTGCCAAACCTGCCGGAAACCATCATAGCCATGCTGGCAACGACCAGTATCGGCGCCATCTGGTCCTCATGCTCTCCGGATTTCGGAATCAGCGGCGTGGTAGACCGGCTGGGTCAAATCGAACCCAGGGTTCTGTTTTGTGCCGCAGCTTACAGCTATAACGGCAAGCAACACGATTGTCTCTCCAAAGTCAGTGAAATACAGAATCAGATCGACAGCATCCAAAAAGTCATCGTTATACCATTTGTTGACCCGGCACCCGACTTAAGCAGTCTGAGTAATGCTGAATTGCTGACACATTTCACCCACGAAAACGCCGAAGAAATCGAATTTACCCGCCTGCCCTTCAATCATCCGGTATATATTCTTTACTCATCAGGCACCACCGGTGTTCCCAAATGCATTACACACGGCGCCGGCGGTACGTTGCTTCAGCATCTAAAAGAACTGATGCTGCACACCGACCTGAAACGCAGTGACCGTTTCTTCTATTTCACAACCTGTGGCTGGATGATGTGGAACTGGATGGTCAGTGGCCTGGCAACCGGCGCAGCCGTTGTGCTATACGAGGGCTCACCCTTTTATCCTGGCCCGTCCGCCATGTTTGACCTGGTTGATGAACATAAAATTTCCATTTTTGGTACCGGCGCCAAGGCGATATCCGCCTGGCAGAAAGCCGGTGTTAAACCCCGTGAAACCCACTCGCTAGAGTCACTGAAAACGATTCTATCCACCGGTTCGCCACTGGCGCCCGAAAGTTTTGATTATGTTTACAGGGATATCAAAACGGACTTATGCCTATCCTCCATTATCGGCGGCACAGACATCGTGTCCTGTTTCGCGCCCGGGTGTCCGGTATTACCGGTCTATCGTGGTGAAATACAGTGCCTGGGTCTTGGTATGGCGGTAAAGATTTGCCGGGATGATGGCAGTTTTGCCGATGTCAATGAGACCGGTGAATTGTGCTGCGTTCAAAGTTTTCCTTCCATGCCAGTCTATTTCTGGGGTGACCCGGATGGCAGCAAATATCACGCCGCCTACTTTGAGCAGTACCCCAATGTCTGGGCACATGGTGATTTCGCCAGGATCACCGAACACGGCGGTATGATCATTTTCGGGCGCTCGGATGCGACATTGAACCCAGGGGGCGTGCGAATCGGTACGGCCGAGATTTACCGGCAGGTAGAAAGCCTGGATGAAATTCTTGAGAGCATCTGCATCGGCCAGAATTGGGAAGATGATGTGCGGGTAGTTTTATTCGTGGTTCTGCGTGACGGGTTGACCCTTGACGAAAACCTCAGTATCCGGATACGAAAAGTCATACGCGAAAACACAACCCCCCGCCACGTACCGGCTCGAATCGTCCAGGTAAGTGACATCCCGCGTACGGTTAGCGGAAAAATTGTCGAGTTAGCCGTTCGAAACGTCGTTCATAACCAACCAGTCAAAAACACAGACGCCCTCGCAAACCCTGAAGCCCTGGAGCTATACAAAAACCTACCCGAACTTGATTCATAACTGATTACCCACACGCTCCTTTGTAGTGTGGGTAACGAGTTACCAACGTGACCCTATCAAGCTGAAAACCCTGTCATGGAGGGGGACTGCTGGTTCATTGAATTTAGCAGTGGGGGGCGCTGGGGAGGGGTATTCACTTACCAGGACACGCCGCAAGTACGTCCATGTAGGCTCATCCTCGACTTCCTGTCTCGTAAGGTCCTGGTAAGTGAATACCCATCCCAACTTCAACCGCAACCGAGTA
>JAOUCZ010000029.1 GCA_029859505.1 Lysobacterales bacterium
GCAACATCCCTAACACACCAAGAGTTGCTGTCAGCCAGAAAAGCCCTCTCAACCCAAGCAATGTTGATAATGGCACCGCTATCATCATGGACAACAGGAAAGAAGCACCAATGCCCATTCCGATAATGGCCATGATCACACTTCGATTCTGTGGTCGTGTATGGTCGGCAGCGAATGCCAATGCTACCCCGGCAATGGCACCACAACCCTGCAATGCCCGTCCCGCAATTACCATCTCTATCGATTCAGCCAGGGCCGCGACGACACCACCTGCAGCAAATAATGCGAGACCGGCGAGCATGACAGGCCGGCGGCCGAATCGATCAGACAATTTTCCGAAAGGCTGCTGCAGCAAGGCCTGGGTAAGACCGTATATACCCACGGCCAGACCGGCTTTGGCCGGACTAAACCCGGGCATGTCTGCCGCCAACAACATGAAGACCGGTAAAATCATGAACAGACCAAGCATCCGGAAGGCGATGACACCCGTCAGAGTGATACCTGTGCGCAGTTCAACTGAATCTAATTGACCAAACAAGTGTGGAATCCTTTAGTTAATATCCCGACTGGCCGCACAGTATATGGTGCATACAGTAAAAATTCATGAGAATTGTTAAAGCCCACTACACAATCATTTATAATCGCCAAAACAATTAGAGCATCCATATGACTTTCAGCCCCCAAACAGCCAAGCCAGACAACCGGAATTCGATTGAGGAAATTATTTCTCTGAGCGCACCGGATATGAAACGGGTGGATGCCTGCATTGAAGATAGTCTGAAATCAGATGTACTTCTGATTAACCAGATTGCACATTATATCGTTGCCAGTGGCGGTAAACGTCTGCGGCCAATGCTGCTTACTCTGTGCGCCCACGCCTGTGGCTACAAGGGACATGATCACGTACCCCTCGCGGCCATCATTGAGTTTATCCATACAGCAACTCTGTTGCACGATGACGTAGTCGATGAATCCGAACTACGCCGGGGCCAGCAAAGTGCGCACGCTGTATGGGGTAATGCGGCCAGTGTATTGGTGGGTGATTTTCTTTATTCCCGAAGCTTTCAGATGATGGTAGGCCTCAATTCAATGCGCATCATGGAGGTGTTGGCAAACACCACCAATACCATTGCTGAAGGTGAAGTACAGCAACTTCTCAATATGGGTGATCCGGATGTCGATCAGCACCGGTATATGCAGGTTATTGAGAACAAAACAGCCAAGCTGTTTGAAGCTGCCTGCAAACTGGCTGCCATTATTGGTGGGCAATCACAGGAAGTTGAGCAGGCACTGGCAATATATGGCAGCAGGCTTGGTTCGGCTTTCCAAATCGCAGATGATGTTCTCGATTACAATGGTGATGCCGACACCATGGGGAAAAACGCCGGCGAGGATATTGCAGAAGGCAAACCAACCTTACCGCTGATTCTTGCCCGGGAACGTTGTGATGATCAGGAGCGGAAACTTCTGGATTCCGCCATAAGGAATGGTGGAGCAGATGATCTAAAACCGGTTCTTGCCGTTATCGAAAAAACCGGTTCTATTAACTCAGCAATGGAAATTGCCCGACAGCACGCGCTTGAAGCCAGGAAGAAAATTGTGGTTTTACCTGAATCGCCCTGGCGTACTGCTCTTGAACAACTGGCGGATTTCAGCGTTAACCGCAATCAATAACAAATTGGCGAACTCAATGCCCGCCAATTTGTACACTAAAAGCAAATCTACAGTTTGATCAGAAAATCAACGGTCCAGCGTTGTGTTCCATTCAGATACACGCGCTGATTGCTGCTCAAGCAGGTCGTCCCCACCGGTGATCGTGACGGAAATAATGTCGTCACCATCGGCAATGGCGTTAACAACAACCTGGTCTTCGGCCGACTCAACACTGCCAAATACCGTGTGCTTGCCATCCAGCCAGGGTGTTTCTACATGAGTGATAAAAAACTGGCTACCGTTGGTAGAGGGGCCTGCATTCGCCATTGAAAGCTTTCCGGGAGCGTCATGTCTAAGTTCAGGATGACATTCATCCTCAAACCTGTAACCCGGTCCACCGGTACCGGAACCCAGCGGACAACCGCCCTGAATCATAAAGTTATCAATTACACGGTGAAAACTGAGACCGTCGTAAAACCCGCGCTTTGCCAGGTTAACAAAGTTAGCTACCGTTACCGGTGCTTGCTGCGGGTACAGACGAAGATGAATAACACCTTTATTGGTGTTCATTTCCGCCAGAATTTCATTGGATGAATCTGTCATGTCACAACTCCGTTAATTTATATAAATATTTTTGAAACTAATTTCATGGACCGGGTGTCTATCTTGGTACAGAAGGCCGCGGGCAAATGGTCTCTCCCTCAACCAAATGGGTATATGCACTCCTCACCCAAGTCCCGCGGCCTTTTTTATGGGTGCTGGAAAGCCATTTTTCAATACCCGGACCACTAATAAAAACCTGAATAAGCCTTAAATTGTTGCCCACGATCCTCATAATCCCGAAAGTACGGGTAACTGGGCGCGCCGGGTGACAATAGAACACAACCATTTTCGGGCACCAGACTTTCTGCCAGCACCACAGCCTCTCTCAAGCCGGCAACCGTATGCAAGCCGCCCGGCGGTTTAACACCCACCGTTCTCATGCACTCAAGAATTCCCGGGCCACTATCAGGCAATGCAATAATGGCGTGTGGTGCCTGGTCTAAAAGACTGCTGGCAAACCCCTCCCAATCCAACCCCCGGTCAAATCCCCCTAGTAACAGAACAACATCTTGATGACCAACCGTCTGTAAAGCGGCCGCCACTGAAACCGGTGTAGTAGAAATACTGTCATCGACATAACTGACACCCGCCCTTTCGCCAATCAGTTGCAATCGATGCGGCAAACCCTGAAAAGACGACAGCGCCTCATCAAGCCGGGGAATAACCAGTCCTATTGTGTCGGTGACAGTCAGCGCTGCTGCAATGTTTTGCGCGTTATGCTCTCCAGGCAAAGATAACGGCGCAACAAGCTGTCTTTGCCCGGCAGCAGACTGAGTGGATTTAACCGGATGATTAATCACACCTCCCGCCTCTGCCCGCCAGCTGCCGGATTTGTTAAACCAGGCAACGTCAGGATTGTTTTCTAAGCTGTACCTAAGAACATCATCGGAATAATTTGCAATGATTCTGCCACCAGTGGCCAATTTGGCAAGCCTTAACTTATCAGCCTTGTAGCGTTCTATTCCCCCGTGCCAATCCAGGTGTTCCTCACTGATATTGAGCAACACAGCGACGTCCGGTTTTGCTTCAAGATCTGATATTTGGTAACTGGAAAGCTCAATCACCCACCATTGAGCATCACCGTTCTCACAATCCAGCATCGGTCTGCCGATATTACCGGCAAGACAAACCCCAACATCCGAATGCTTAAGTAAATGGGCGATCAGCTTTGCCGTTGTGCTTTTACCCAGCGAGCCGGTGATGCAGATGGTTTTTGCCGTTGGATTCTCTGCAAACCAGAGGCTACTTGCAGTCGTAAACTGCACACCACTGGACCGAAGCCGAACCAGTTCATCACGGTATATGCTGATTCCGGCAGAACGGACCAGCAAATCAAACTTGCGCAGGTGTTCAACATCAAGTGGACCGATACGCAATTCATCTACTGCCGGGTTAAACTGTTGCCGCACCTCTTCACTGACCGCTGATTCTGCGAATAACGACAATGTTTTATCCGGATAACGCCGGCGTATCTGACGCCATACCGCGAGACCTTCTCTGCCAACCCCGAGTATCCCGACACGGGAGTTTTTCATTTCTCTAAACCGCATTAAGCCTGACCAATACTTCCGCGGGTATACAGTGCGGCGTTTTAAAATCCGGCTTTAGCTCGAGTTCACCAGCCTGCTGAATCTCCGCAAACCCGGCCAGTTCCCTGACAACATATTTTCCCTGCCACCCTGGGTCTCCTGTCAGAAACTTCATTGCCGCGCGGCTTTCTGAAATGCTACCGACACATTCAAATGGCTTGTGCTCACCAAGACCACACAGGGCTTTGAAGCCCTGTAATTGTTTTTCCTCATCCAGCAGATCAGCAGCCTGGATTACCAGCAGTTCCTGCGGAGACAAAAATGGAGCCAGGGCCAGGGCCGCAAAACGGCATTTGGGGCAATCCTTGCACCAACGGGTTTTGATATGTGATCCATCCTGATGAAAGTTACGGTTACAGCTAGAGAAAACTTCGTGAAACTCCGTCATATCCGAGAACTGCCGTGTGATGGCGACCTCGCTGAACGGCCGTAACAATGAGAAATATTCAATATCGGGAGAAACATGTTGATTGACCACAGTGACAAACCCTTGCTCAAATTCGAGGCTTTTACTGTACTGGTGATTCACTTCCCTGCCCTGGCTGTCTTTCAGTGTTGCCTCGCTGGCTGAAGACTCATTTGCAAACACAATGTAGCGGTATCCGTATAACAAACCGGCGCATAACAGGATGGCAGAGTTGATCGCAGTGACGGGGACATGTCCGTTCCAGGCACCGCTTGCGTTCATACCGGTCAATTCAGGTGAAAGCTCACGCCGAATCCGTATCAGCGGTAAGCCAGCTGCTTTAACAGTGTCACCTATCAAACTGGAACCACCAACACAAACAGGTTGAACTTCTACACCAGCATCCCTGAGCGTTTGCAGACACACCAGGCTGTCCTTACCACCACCCATGGCAACCAGCGCACGCGCAGGCAAATCAACCTGATAAGAAATACTGAATTGGGAGCCGCCGGTTTCATTCGATAAATCCGCTACTTCCACCACTTCCTCGGCAGCAGGTTCAAAATCTATCAGTTCTGTTAAATCCAGTTGATTGACGTGAGCAAACTCACCCAGTCCTTTCAGATACAACTCATTTAGAAAACCAGACATGACACCGTCAATTTTGCTCTCACCCGTATCAATTCGGGCTGCCAGGCATGCCTTGTAATAACTGATACCGGCAACTAAGTGAAGCAATTCCAGCGCTCGAAAAAATGCTGCCTGACGTGATGCATCCACTGGCCATGGGGCCCATGGAAATGTAATTTTTTCGTGCAACACCCGACCATCAATATCGTATGAAAGCCTGGCCTCGCCAGTCGCTGGATCATATGCATACTCCGAGAAGGCGAAGCAATTTGCCTGCTTGTTTTTGACGCAAATTTCGTTCTTTTTGAGTACCAGCATTGCTTGGGTCACACCGGGAAGCCTAGCATTTATCAAAGTAATGGAACGTTACCTCAAGGTCAGATAGGTGTACAGCATCAAAGGCGGATCTGTCCGGGTTTGACAGAAGCCTGCCATTGGGAAGTCCTAATTGAGGTGTGCGACTGCAAGAATTTAAAATTGACACATTTACCAGAATCCGTTTCTGTCTGAATACTCGCATAGCCGAGGGGTTGTGGACTCTTGTTTCGGGACCATGCGAGACAGGGAGTCGAGCCCGCGCCCCCATGGATGGGTTCACGGCATGTCCCGAAACAAGAGTCCACAACCCCTTGGCGCCCAGGCAAATAGAAAAATGGGTTATAAAAATGACACAATCACGCCGAACACAGCCCAGCCGCCCTCTCGTCCGTTTCACGGTCTCACCTTGTCCATGTGCTCTATCGCGATATACCGTTCATCCTGAACATAAACTAGACCCACCAATGACATATGTCATTTGATGCGCCTGATCAAACGTAATAGGATTAGCTTCCTATTCGAATTCAGACACCAAGAAAAGGACTGCCGCATGCCCAGTTACCGCACAAAGGATATTCGTAATATTGCACTTGTAGGTCATTCAGGATCAGGAAAAACAACACTTGCCGAGGCATTACTGGTCAAATCAGGTGCTAAAGGCGAGGCCGGCACAGTTGAGCGTGGCACGACCACCATGGATCATGACCCGATCGAGAAAACTTACCAGCATTCACTCGAGTCATCCATCGCCAGCCTGGATTACCAGGGCATGCATTTAAATCTTATCGATACTGCCGGCATCCCCGATTTCCGTGGACCAACGCTTGCCGCCATGACGGCAGTCGAGACAACTGCGATCGTGGTCAATGCCCATGCTGGAATTGAGCAATCCACCCGCCGCCTGATGCGCAGGGCTAAACAACGGCAACTGTGCCGGATGATTATTATCAACCGGATCGATGTAGAAGAAGCGGATCTGACGCAATTGGTAACCGATCTGCGTGAAGAGTTCGGACCAGGTTGTCTTCCGGTTAATTTACCGTCAGAAAACCTGACCAAGGTTCGTGACTGCTTTTTCCAAACCGAAGGCGATACGGATATCTTTTCTTTGTCAGAAGCGCATGACGCCATCATTGACCAGGTCGTCGAGGTCAATGAAGAGTTGATGGAAAAATTTCTTGAGGGCGAAGACTTATCGCGTGAGGAACTGCATTCTGCATTCGAACAGGCACTGCGTGAAGGTCACCTTGTTCCTATTTGTTTTGTATCTGCCCATACCGGCGCGGGAATTGTGGAGTTATTGGACTTCTTCAATAAACTGGCACCAAGCCCAAGGGAAGGCAACCCGCCACCATTCATAAAAGGTGAAGGTGATGATGCAGTCGATGTAAGCATTACAACAAATTCCAGTGACCACGTGGTCGCTCATGTATTCAAGATCACCAATGACCCGTTTGTTGGAAAACTATGTGTATTCAGAATCTACCAGGGAACTGTCCGACCTGATTCGCAGTTGTTTATTGGCGATGCCCGTAAGCCTTTCAAAGTGGGTCACCTGTTTAAAATTCAGGGCGGTAAACATGCTGAAATTGACACCGGTCTGCCTGGCGATATTTGTGCCGTGGCGAAAGTAGATGAAATCTACTATGACGCGGTATTGCATGATTCCCATGATGAGGACCGCCACCACCTGAGTCCTTTGGATTTCCCGGAGCCCATGTATGGTCTGGCCGTGAATACCAAGAGCCGAGGTCAGGAGCAAAAACTTTCAACCGCTCTTCAACGGTTGCAAGAGGAAGATCCATGTTTTGTGGTAGAGCATAACCAGGAACTCAATGAAACTGTGATGCGCGGTCTGGGTGAGTTGTATATGCGTGTCACGTTGGAACGTATGCTGGAGCGGTACAACGTTGAAGTCACAACACGTACACCGAGGATCGCTTACCGGGAGACAATCACACGCGCGGCAGAAGGACATCACCGGCATAAAAAGCAAACTGGTGGTGCTGGCCAATTTGGCGAAGTCTTCTTGCGTATACGACCTAAACAGCGTGGCAAAGGCTTTGAGTTCATAGACAAAGTGGTCGGTGGATCAATACCCTACAACCTGATTCCCGCGGTAGAAAAAGGTATCACGCAAGTGATGAATGAGGGTGCTATATCCGGTTATTCAATGCAGGATATTGAAGTCACTGTCTACGATGGCAAATACCACCCTGTTGATTCAAAAGAAATCGCGTTTGTAACAGCTGGCCGCATTGCGTTTTTGGACGCGATTAAAAATGCCGGACCACAGATACTGGAACCCATTGTGAGTGTAGATGTGACGGTTCCCGATGCATTTATGGGTGATATTACCGGTAACCTGGCAAGTCGACGGGCGCGAATCAGCGGAACTGAGAGCCTCCGTGGCGGACAGGTCACCATTCAGGCCGATATTCCATTGAGTTCTCTTTCCGATTATCACACCGAATTGAAGAGCCTCACCCAGGGTCTCGGAAGCTACACAATGGAATTCAGCCATTACGACCCGGTTCCATCCAATGTTCAACAGGATCTGATCAAGAACTTTAAATCAAAAGACGAAGAGTAGAGAGTTCTTCTTCTGATATCTGAAACTGCAAGTAGGGGCGGTCAAACCGCCACTACATTCGGTTCGCTGCCGATTGGTTTCACCCGTTAAACCCGGGCAACTATCCTGATTTCATGTACTTTTTTGAGTTTCAAAACCGAATATAATGAATAATTGCCACTGAGGGCAACCGGTACTCCGCTGAGCAACCTATGAATATGCATGTCATTTTTGTCGCTCCCTTTTGCATGGAAACAACCTTGCGCTTCGTTAAGGGTGCAGCGAGCCTGCCGGGTGTCAACCTCAGTCTGATCAGCCAGGAGGAAGTTGAGAAACTCCCCTTCGACCTGCGTGCCAAGCTTGCTGGTCACTGGCGTGTCCGGGATGCACTTGACCCGGAACAGCTCGTTACCGCCACAGGTGCTCTCGAAACAAGGCTTGGACCCGCAAAACGACTGATCGGTGCTCTGGAACAGTTGCAGGTGCCGTTGGCAAAAGCCCGCGAGATCCTGGGCGTCGAAGGCCTCGGTGTTGAAGCTGCCCGAAACTTTCGGGACAAGTCCAGAATGAAGAACGTATTACGGGACGCCGGTGTGCCGTGCGCCCGGCACGTGCTGGCTAAAAACCCGGAGCAGGCAAAGGTGTTTGCCGAAAACACCGGGTTCCCGTTGGTCGCCAAACCACCGTCCGGTGCCGGCGGAAAGGGAACTTTCCGCCTCAATTCAGAACACGATCTGCAAAACCTGCTACGCCGTTACCCGCCAACAGCACCCGAGCCCATCATGCTTGAAGAGTTTGTCTCAGGTACCGAGCATTCGTTCGATAGTGTTGTAATTAAAGGAGAGCCCGTCTGGCATTCGATTTCCCGTTACATGCCCGCACCACTCCAGGTGCTTGAAAACCCGTGGATACAATGGTGTGTTTTCCTGCCAGCGAATATCGACAAAGAAGAGTTCAAACCGATCGTTGAGGCTGGCTTCAGAGCAGTGGAGACCCTTGGTTTGCAAACCGGCCTGAGTCACATGGAATGGTTTCGGCTACAGGGCGATCGCATCGCAATATCCGAAGTGGGTGCGCGACCGCCCGGTGCACAAATCACCAGCCTCTTATCCTGGGCGCATGACCTGGATTTTTATCGGGCCTGGTCACGCCTGATGATATTTGATGAGTTCGAACCACCAACACGCAAGTCTGCCGTGGGCGCTGCCTATTTCCGTGGCCAAAGAAGCGTTTCTGGTGGTACACGGGTGCGGGCAATACACGGGCTTGAAGAAGCCCAAAAGCGTTTTGGTCACCTGGTTGTTGAAACCCGTTTGCCCTCGGCCGGACAATTCGCCTCGGACAGCTACGAAGGTGAAGGATATGTGATTATTCGCGATGCCGACTCTGACGTCGTTGAAGAAGCACTGAAACAGATTGTCGGGCTGGTTCGAGTGGAGCTTGCCTGAGCCATGGTGATGCAAATTCTTCTGGGCCCTCAAAACCCCGTACCCAATCTCAAACAGGCGGTTGATAGGATCAACTCAGACGGACCTGTCGTAGTGATTTCGGCTGGCTGGCGCGATTCAGAGGGAGAAATCGATGAGCTGCGGGACATTACAGGACGTTCGCTTGAAGACTTGAAGCTCTATCAACGTGCCGAGGAAGTATTTTCCAATGAACCTGCCCTGCATGAGTTACATCGCGAACGGCAGGACAAACTGCGGGAACTGCAGCGTCTTTATAGAATTCGCCTGGCACCGACCATAACTGCCGCGCGTAAATTGATGCGCACCCGGGCCGAACCGGAATTATTGCGTCTTGAGCAGCGTGCGGCCATCACACAGTTACGCGCCCTGGATGCACATCACCTCCGGCGAATCCGTGGTATTCACCTGAACTTCAACGAACGCCGGTCAGCACTGGAGGTACCCAGTGCCCAGATTCAGCGCGACGAGGTCCACAGCCTGGTTAAAAACGCGGGCCTGATCCTGATCCCCGGTGGTCATGTGGCCGTGCTACTAAACCGGATCCGGCTGTTCGGACTTGATCAGTTACTGGCACAAAAGCCTGTGATTGCATGGTCAGCCGGCGCCATGGCAATGAGTGAACGTATTGTTCTGTTTCACCATGCAGCACCCCAGGGAAAACGTGATGCCGAGCTTCTGGACGCGGGTCTGGGTATCGTCCGACGCCGGGTTTTGCTTCCACATGCAGGCAGCCGTCTCGACTGGCGTAATCGAAGAAGGATGGCCTTGTTCAGCCGGAGGTTTTCACCCGCTGCCTGTTCTACGCTTGATAATGGCTCAATGATTCAATTGGACAATGGGCGTGTAATCGCCTCAAGCGGTTCTTCCATCGTGACAAGAACGGGGCGCAAAAGAGTTTTGGCAAAGACATGAATCGGCAAATCGAAACCCTTTATCACGATGGTCCTCCATCTACCGAAAAGATCGGTGAGTTCATTCAGAACAACCGGTTTCCACTAATCGAGCCGGGTCATGTCACCTTCGTATTTCGGGGACAGGCTGACGAGGTGAATTTACGGCGTTGGATTTCTGGCCTGAGTACAGCACAACCCATGCAGGTACTGGAGGGTACAGATCTTTGGGTTCTTCGGATGGAACTGCCTGATAAATCCCGCTTCGAATACAAGTTTGAGGTCGTCAGGGATGGCAATCGCGATCTGGTGCTTGACGAGCTGAATGATGTGCAGGCCTCGGACCCGTTTGGTTCTAATTCGGTCTGCCAGGGACACGGCTATAAGCGTCCGGCCTGGACCCTGCCCGACCCCGAAACACGCAAGGGTTCACTGACCGGATTCCAGATGTATAGCGAGGCATTTGAGAGTCAACGGGACATCCAGGTTTACCTGCCGGCGCGCTTTAGAAAAAGTCGCAACTATCCGTTACTGGTCGTCCATGATGGTGCTGATTATTTACATTATGCCGATTTTCAAACGGTACTGGATAACCTTATTCATAGACTGGAAATCCCGGCAATGGTCGTTGCCATGACACAATCCCCGGACCGCCTGGTTGAGTACACGGGGGATCAGCGGCATGCCCGATTTATTGGCGACGAACTTCTTCGGGAACTGAATGCAAAACTCCCGTTGATCGACAGCAATAATGCAAGGGGGCTCATGGGTGCCAGTCTTGGTGCTGTAGCGAGTCTGCATACAGCCCGACAATATCCAAACAGGTTCGGTCAGTTACTTTTACAATCCGGCTCTTTTGCATTCAGCGACCTGGGTAAACATCAGAAAGGTCCGATATTCGACCCGGTTGTCCGCTTTGTTAATGAATACCGAAAAAACCCTTTTGCATTGGCTGAAAAAATCTACATGAGCTGTGGTGTTTACGAATCACTGATTTATGAAAACCGCTCGCTGGTACCTCTCCTGCAGGCACAGGGTATGCAGGTTAAATATGAAGAGGCACGTGATGCCCATAACTGGGAGAACTGGCGCGACCGTCTGCGCAATGGTCTTTCGTGGATCTTCCCCGGACCATTGTGGATGGTTTACGAATAAAGAGGCGCCACAGAAAATCAAAATCTGGTTCAAATCATTTGGAAGACGTATGATGATCGGGTAACAACCAGAGGAAGATTAAGTGGCAAACATCACTCGGAAAATTGGCCTATCACTCGGCGCGGATATTTGCTGGCCCATCTGCTACGAAGAATTACTCAAACAGCTCAACCTCAAGTTACCTATTGATGGGGATATGATCAGCTTTGAGTCATCCCGGGTAGAAATTGAACCGTTCGATCTGCGTAAGCAATGCAACTACGATGTGGTAATTGACCGCCTGACCCACTGGTACCACATTTCACGTGAGTGGATAAAAACAGAAATACTCGTCAACGATCTGTATGTTTTCAACAACCCGTGGTCGTTGCAGTCGATGGAAAAGCAAACCACCTACGCCGCCATGATGCGTCTTGGTTTTCCGGTACCCGACACATGGATGATTCCCCCGAAAAGGTACGAGGAGTCCGGCGACCTGCGGCCAACCTTGAGTCGCTACGCGAAACTGTTTGACCTTGGAGCCATCGGTGATCGTATTGGTTACCCCCTGTATATGAAGCCCTATGATGGCGGTGCCTGGGTGGGTGTGACCGGTATCCATAATCAACAGGAACTGCTGAATGCCTACGAGAGCAGTGGCACCAGGGTAATGAACCTGCAGAAAGGCGTGGAGCCCAATGATGCCTTTGTGCGTTGCGTAGGTCTTGGCCCCCAGTTTCGCATGGTCAATTATGATCCGGGCGCGCCGTTGCATGACCGCTACTGCATGGATCACGACTTCCTGCCGGATGACCAGGCCAAGCAAATGCGTGACATGACAATGGTTATCAACGCCTTTTTTGGCTGGGATTTCAATTCCTGTGAAGGTTTGCGCCAGGAAGGTGTCTGGTATCCGATTGACTTCGCAAACGCCTGCCCTGACTCCCAGGTGACGTCCCTGCATTATCACTTCCCGTGGTTGATCAAGGCCAACCTGCGCTGGTCCATTTTCTGCGCCGCCACCAACCGGACAATGAAAACAAACCTTAATTGGCAGTCGTATTTTGATATTGCGGATCAGGACATCCCCTTTGAAGAAAAAGTGGCTGCATATGTTGACCTCGCCCGTGACCATTTCAACGTGGATGAGTTCGAGAGTTTTTGTGCTGAACATTTGTCCCAGCTAGATGAAGTCGCTAATGAGTTTTTTGCAAGCGATACCGTGCACAACGCTATCAGGGACAAGGTCTCTGCACTCTATCCAGATGACGAAATTGAGTCTTTTGTCGAGCTGTTCTGGGACCGCATACAAACATGGCGTCAGGTGGAGGGCGCTGGTGTAGTGTCCCGAATTAGCTCATGAAACACGTTTACCGGTGGTATTCTCCGAATGTTGAACAGGAAGTCCAACTGGTCCGTTGGGGCACCTACGGCACACCTGTATTGCTGTTCCCAACCGCGGGCGGTGATGCAGAGGAGGTAGAGCGTTTTCACCTCATTGGCGTGCTCATGCCGTTGATTGAGAGCGGGCGCATCAAGGTCTATTCGACGGATTCAATTGCCGGCAAAGCCTGGATCTCAAACCAGCATTCAGCGGAGTATTGCTCTCTATTTCAAAACCGGTTCGACACACTGGTCTATGAAGAAATAGTACCGCTGATCCGTCAGGATTGTGCATCATCTGATATAGAAATCATTACCGCCGGCGCATCAATCGGCGCATTCAATGCGGTCGCAACAATCTGCCGGCATCCCGATGTGTTCCGTCTCGCTATTGCGATGAGTGGCACCTACGATTTATCCAAATACCTCGATGGCCAATTTATCCAGGACTTCTACTTCGCATCGCCTTTACATTTTCTGCCCGGCCTGGATGGCCCGGTCCTGGAGCAGTTACGCAAAAGACTGGTCCTGCTACCGAGCGGCGAAGGTGAGTTTGAAGATATCGGTGAGTCCTGGCGAATGGGGAATATGCTGGGTGACAAAGGAGTACCCAACCGGGTCGACCCCTGGGGTACCGAATGGCGTCATGACTGGGTTACCTGGCGAGTGATGCTACCCAAATACCTTGCTGAGTTTGCCGACTAATGAAATATGCGGGCTAGCCCGCATAAAGGTGAAGCTCTGACCCAACCTTGTCGGCCATTTCCATGGTCATGGCAAGATCGGGATGACGCAACATGATAAACCCATCGGAAACAAGGGTTTTTCGCCAATCGCGACGCCAACTGCCGATCTCTTGCAGGGTGTTCCACACGACATGTTTACCAAACTCATTCTGCAGTTTATCGATACCCTCAATGGCTTTGATCCGGCCAACACCGCGGGCACGTTTGTAAATAGTCGCAACATTGTATTTGGGCCTGATATTCTCGGAGATCCTGCCCTGGGTTATAGCGTTGGCCCATTCGCGAAACACATCAAAATCACATGCATATTTCATCTGATCAACCTGGTGGGCACCAGGGGGACGTGCGCCGATTTCCCCAAACACGACCTCACCGTCCGCCTTGCGATACCACTCCATGTGGGTAAAGCCGGTGTCGAATTGCAGGGCTTCAATGACGTCGAAACCCATTTTTACACCTTCCTGCAAATCAGGGTGATCGATGTCCCGTAAAGCAATAACCTGGGGACTGATCCACTCGTTACTACGTGCAACCAGTGGCCGTGGTCGATACCAGGCAATATTGTAATAAGCAATTTTTCCATTGACGGTAATGGTATCGAATGTGTATTCCTCGCCCTCTACGAACTCTTCCACACTCACCGATTGCACATGACGCAGTCGCGGCAGGACCGCTCTGAGTTCATCAACATCATTAATCCGGTAGGTATCTGCCGATCCGGCCCCGTCTATTGGTTTGAGGATGACAGGAAAACCGATGACTTCCACCGCCTCCCAGACTGCGGCAACCGTTCGTGCAGCGATGTGACGAGGAGTACGAATGCCAGCGGTATCAAGTGCCTGCTTCATCAGTTCCTTATCACGAAAACATTGGGCCTGCTCTACGTTAAGACCGCTCACACCGAATGTTTCCCGCAGACGGGCGGCCAACAGGATACCGGGTTCCCACAGGCATTCGATCCGGTCAAGTTGCTGTCCCCGTAGTCGCTCGCGTAGTGACGCAATGACCGCTTCTTCATCCCACAACGATCGTACCGCTATGTATTCGGTTAAAGATCGGCGTACCATTGTCGGCAGGCTATCGATAGGTGAGTCGCCCACACCGAACACACGGGCACCAGCCTCTGCCAGGCCACGGGTAAATTCCGGCATATCAGCCGGGTAACCAGGGGAAAGCAATAATACATTCATCATAAAATTGAGCACTTCGTGACCGGTAAATGGGTAGAATAACCCGCCGGGATATGTTGTCCTGAAGAGAGGTACATAACGTCATCATGCCACAGGAACCATTGAAAATCTGCCTTGCAAGCTCGGAGTTCACTCCACTTGCCAAAACGGGGGGCCTGGCCGACGTTGCTTCTGCCCTATCGGTATTTCTTGGAGGAAAGGGGCACGATATTCGTGTGCTGATCCCTCTCTACTCTTCCATTGATACCTCAACCCTTGAGATTACGCAGGTTGATTACCTGCAGAACCTGCCCATTAAAATGGGGCCGCATCAATTTCACTATTCCATCGATACCGCCAGGTTGCCTGGCACGGAATTGTCGATCTACCTATTACGTTGTCCACAACTATATGACCGGCCGGGTGTTTATACATCAGGTGCCGATGAACACTTGCGATTCATACTGTTATCAAGGGCCGCAATCGAAATGTGCCAGCACATGGGCTTTGCACCGGATATTTTTCATTGTCACGACTGGCACACATCATTAATACCTCTCTATCTTAAAACCAGGTATTCCTGGGACCGGCTTTTTCAAAACACGCGTTCGGTACTAACCATTCATAACATTGGCTACCAGGGTGTCTTTAGTGCAGACATACTCCCTGACCTGGGTCTGCGTCATGAAACAGACAAACTTCACCAGGATGACCTCGCAAGCGGCATGATCAATTTTTTGAGAACCGGTGTACTTTATGCGGATTTGCTCACAACAGTGAGTCCAAACTACGCGGAGGAGATTCTGGGTCCGGAGTATGGCATGGGTTTACAGGACATCCTGCAGCAACGCCGTCACTCCCTGGTCGGTATTCTGAATGGTGTCGATTACAAGGAATGGAACCCTGCCTCAGACCCCTTGATTCCGCATACTTTTGACAAACGCCGCATCGCGGGCAAAAAGAAAAACAAGCTGGCATTGATGAAAGAACTGAATCTGGACTGCAGTGATGACATGCCATTGATTGGAATGGTCACACGCCTGACGGGACAGAAGGGCCTCGACCTGGTTGAGCAAGTGGTGCCGGACATGATGATGCAACGGCGCTTTGCAATGGCCATACTGGGTAGTGGTGAACCACATTACGAGCATTTTTTCAGCTGGCTGCAAGATCGTTATCGTGACCGGGTCTGCTTTTACCGGGGCTTCAACAATAAGCTTGCCCATGAAATAGAAGCCGGCAGTGATATGTTCCTGATGCCTTCATTATTTGAACCCTGCGGATTGAACCAGATGTATAGCCTGCGTTATGGAACCGTTCCAATCGTCCGGCGCACGGGTGGACTGGCCGACTCCGTACAGCAGTTCGACCCATCCAGCGGCAAGGGTACAGGTATCGTCTTCAATGACTACAATGCCACTGCACTGGGTTGGGCAATTAACTTTGCATTGGATCTATACCCTGAAAAAACCACGTGGCGCAAACTCATGCGCAATGGCATGTCCATGGACTACTCATGGGAACAGCAGGGACAGCACTATATCGATCTTTTTTACAGGTTATTAGGCAAATAGCATCATGCTAAATGGAAATGAGGCGCGTTAAATGAACATCATTTTTGTAGAACCCTCCTTCCCTTACAACCAGCGTGAGTTTGTGCGTGGACTCCATGAGGCGGGCGCCAACGTCATTGGAATTGGCGAGCGCCCCCAGGAACACCTTGCCGATGACATCAAAGGCTGGCTCAGTCATTATGTCCAGGTGCAGTCCGTGGTACACGAAGCCTCGCTGTTGCGCGCAGTTGAGCATATTCAAAGCCTGGTTTATGTTGACCGCCTGGAAGCGACGGTCGAAGCGCATATCATGGCTGCTGCCAAGGTGCGTGAAGCCACGGGCATCCCCGGCACTTCCGTCCGAACAGCCTATCTTTGCCGTGATAAACCTGCCATGAAGGAAGTTTTGCGTGAAGCCGGTATTCCCTGTGCCCTGTCAACCCGTGCTGATGATCCGAAGAAGGCGCGTGATTTTGCCCGCCAGGTAGGATATCCGCTGATTATCAAGCCACCTGACGGGGCGGGGGCTGCAGGTACATGGAAAGTGCGGGACGCAAACGAACTGGAGCAGGTGCTGGTGGAATCCCGGGTGGTCGATGGCGCAGAAGTGGCCATCGAGGAATTTATCGAGGGACATGAAGGTTACCTCGATACACTAACCATCAACGGTGAAGTCACCCACGAATTCATCACCCACTACTATCCGGGTGTTCTCACAGCAATGCGCGAACGCTGGATATCACCACAGATGGTCACCACCAACCGCATTGAAGCGCCCGGTTATCGCGAGGTCCGTCAAATGGCGCGTGATGTGATCAGGGTTCTGGAGATTGGTACATCCGCCACCCACATGGAATGGTTCGCCAGCCCCAAGGGACTCAGGTTCTCCGAGATTGGCTGCCGGCCACCGGGCGTCGGCCAATGGGACGTTTATAACACGGCCAACGATTTTGACCTGTACCTTGAATGGGCCAGCGCAATGAACCACGGCAAACCACACAAAAGTCCATCGCGCCGCTTCGCTGCCGGAATGATCGCACTGCGACCCTCATGTGATGGTCACATCACCGGTTATTCAGGTCTTGAGACCATTCAACAGCATTATGGCGACTGCATTGTAGCCTCACATTTGCCGCCACCCGGGTCAGCCACACAACCGGTGGAGGGCGGCTACATGGCCAATGCGTGGATGCGTGTGCGCCACCCGGATTATGATGCTCTACGGGAAATTATGAACACAATTGGGGAAACGGTGAAAGTACATGCCAGCTGAAATTAACGACGCGTTCGGACAACTCCAGAAAAAGTTACTCCCCATATGGACATCTATACGGGAAGACGACAACTTCGAACACACATCCGTGATCATTCCTTCACTTAGTGTTGACCAGGAGGAACTCAGCAAGGTGCAGGGCGCATCGTTTTATGAAGAGCGCCTGATGTTTGCCTTGATTCGACTGCGCAACCCCAACGCCCGTCTGATTTACGTGACCAGCCAACCGGTTCACCCTGATGTCATCGATTACTACCTCCAGTTGCTGATCGGTGTTCCTGCCGCTCACGCAAAAAGGCGTTTGAAGATGCTTTGTGTCCTGGATGCAAGCACACGTCCACTGACAGAAAAGGTGCTGGAGCGACCAAGGGTGCTGGAGCGGTTACGTGGCTGGATCAATGAACACGGCCCGGCCTACCTGACCTGCTACAACACCACCATGCTGGAACGGAACCTGGCGCTGGAACTGGAAATACCATTAAATGGGGTCGATCCGGTGTTGCTGCCATTGGGCACCAAATCAGGAAGCAGGCAAGCATTTGCTTCTGCAAAAGTACCCTGCCCGGCCGGTTTCGAGGACCTGCATACCGAACAGGAAATAGTGACCGCCCTGTGTGAACTCGGCAAATTGCGGCCGGATATTCATCGCGCTGTTGTCAAGATCAACGAGGGGTTTTCCGGTGAAGGCAATGGTGTTTTCACTTACCCGGATTCAAAAACCGACCCGCAAGCCATACGCCAATCCCTTCAGCAACTGGAGTGGCCGTCGGACAGTGAAACCACTGCATCCTTTCTGCGCAAATTCGATCAAATGGGAGGTATTGTTGAAGAGATGATCGAAGCGGAGGAGGTCCGGTCACCCAGCGTTCAAATGCGGATTTTTCCAGATGGGAAAGCCGTTCTCGTTTCCAGCCATGAGCAGGTGCTGGGCGGTAATACCGGACAGGTCTATCTCGGTTGTCAGTTCCCGGCCCGTGAAGAGTACCGCCTGATGATCCAGGAGCAAGCTGCACGTATCGGTGAAGTTCTCAGCAAAAAGGGTGTGCTGGGACGCTTCGGCATCGACTTTCTGTTGACCCGTAAAGAGGATGGTACCTGGCAATCCCACGCTTTGGAGATCAACCTGCGCATGGGCGGCACGACTCCGCCGTATCACGCCTTGGAATTTCTGACTTCCGGTGAGTTAAGTCCTCAAACCGGTATCTACCACGCACCAACCGGCCAGGAGAAATTCTACAGCGCAACCGACAATCTGAAATCTCCCGCCTACCGTGGTTTGTTACCGGAAGACCTGTTTGATATCAGCATCCGAAACAAGATTCATTACCAGCCCGACAGTGGAACAGGTGTGTTGTTTTACATGATCGGAGCACTTTCGCAGTATGGGAAAATCGGTATGACCTGTATTGGCAACTCACCGGAGCAGGCGAATGAACTGTTCAGGCGTACAGTTGCCATTCTTGATCGCGAAACAGAAGTTGGTTCCCATGACCATGGTGTACTGGAACCGCTGTTTGATAACCGTATCAATATGGAGTGATTTGCCAGGAGACTACGTAGTTCTTACTAACCACGCCGGCGTGAGGCTTAGTGGTACTTCCTCACCAGGAACAATAACCTGGCCAATGTCAGTGCACCACCAATACTGGCTGCGATTCCTGGCCCGATCAGCCCTAATGGTGGTGTGAACACATAAAACAAGCTCAGGTAAACAAAGGAACTTAAGGCATAGATTCGGAGTACCGTTCCTGCACCACCCAAAGCGTAGGCTGCTGCACGTAAAGGTGAACCAGCGAGTTCAAATGTCGCTGCAAGCAGCATCAAGGTCATCAGGGGAGCGGCAGGCGTGTAATCCTGACCGATGATACCCAGAATGGGGGCACCAAGAGGGATGGAAAGCAGGACCATTAACAGACCGGATGCACCGGCAATACGCACAGCCTTGTATCCCAGTTCATGAAAGCCTGCCTCCTTATTGTGTAGCATGCGGCTCAAATCTGGAAACAGCACTTCACGTAACATAAGACCGGGCTTACTCAACACCGTGGAAAAATCATTGGCGAGACGAAACATTCCCGCTCCAGCAGGCCCAAGCAGACTACCTGCAAGTAAAACCGCAAGATGTTTCGGGAGCAGATCCACATTTGTCTGCCAATAAATTACACCCATAAAATGACGAAACTCTGAACTGGTCTCACGAAGTTCACGTAGCCGAAACCCCCTCCAGATCGACTCAGACATATGCTGATGAACTTCCCTGTGGCCACGCAGGTAAATCCAAATATTTTCAAATATGAAAGCAGCAGCCCAAACACCAATAAAAACCAGCATTTGTGCATCAAAAAACCATGCACAGACGACCCCGAAAAACCGGATGCCGGGACTGATCGTGTACCAGATACCCAGCACATCAAAACGGTCATACAAACGCAAAATACCGTTGGGCGTGCCAGTAGCGGTGGTCAACAAGGTCAGGCTGTAGATGGCAGCAGTAGTGACCATCTGCGTATCCCAGTGGACGAATTTGCCGGTAATCGAAGCCGCAGCAATACCCAGTAACGTAGCAATAATGCTGGCTATCACATCAATTGAGGTCGTAATCCGGAGTAGCTTCCTAAGACCATCATTATCACCACTGGCGTGCAGGGGTACGCCATACTTGACAATGGCCTCGAATGTCCTGAAGTTCAGAAAACCACGTATAGCCAATACGTAGGTATGGAGAAGAACGACCAGGCCAAATTCAACAGGTGACAACGCATTTGCCATCAACGCCAAAGCGACCACGTTGAAGACTGCGGCGATACCCCGGCCACGCAAGACCACACCGAAGTTTTTGAGTACCCGTTGGGCGTTCGTTTTCGACATTAGCGGTCAGTCAGTATCTTGCAGTTCACACGACAAGCCGCTCATGGGCTCCGGCATGATTAATCATTGGATACCGTGGTTGCCCCGAAAACCGCATATGAGCGGGCATTCGGCCCGGTAGCAACATCTTCCGCACTCAGCCACGAGCTCAATGGACCTTGTTTGATCCTGATTATGGCTGCGTAAAGCAGACGCAAGTTGAGAATTAACGTCGTCAACACAGTCCAGAATACGACAGCTACAAAACCCCAATCGGGTCGACCCGCGAACACGCTTATGGTAAGAATAATCATACAGGGGTTGCGCCGCGCCGTGATCAATCTGAACCAGGCATCGACCGGCCGCCAGGTAAAAATACCGCAACTTCCCAATAGCTGAAACAGAACTTCTACGACACGTCCGGAAATGTAGGCAAAGATAATCGCCCAGTTCATCTGATCCACGCTCAAGCCCATAACCCCGCTAAAACCGACCAGGGACCCACCCCAGATGACATACCAGAAGGGTGGGTGTATCAGGTCAATCAGGTGATCATACAAATGGCCGAACTGGCTGGAATTAATGGTGACACGGGCCAGCTTTCCATCGACCGTGTCGAGAAAAGTCATGATCCAGCCGGCCAGAAGTCCCCAGGCGTAATAACCATGAAAAAACAGGAAACAGGCGGCAATGACCAGCAACAATCCGATCGTTGTGACCATGTTTGGCGTAAACCCCATGCTTGCGCAAACATGGACCGCCTTTTTTGCCGGCCTGGGCCAGACAAATTTGGTAACCAGGTCGGTTATACCCCGGTAAGCATTGCCATACAGCTTGTTTTCAAGTTCACCTTTGCTGTCTGTGGATATACGTTCCAGCAACGGCCTGGTTGACCTGCGTAAGTTGGTATCAAACGCCTTCAGGTCCCGCGGCCTGATAACTGACATGCCATCTGGAAGCGCCCGATCCTGATCCTGCATATGATCGATAACATGTGTGGCCAGTTTCACATCTACAAAAGCTGCAGCAGTTTCGTTTTCATATTGAAGTGCGCAATCGGGATTGGCGATGACGCCTTCAATCGTCCGGTTCTCAAATACAAATCCACCGTTAAACAGCAGTATTCGACCCGTGTCCGGCAAGTCATCAACACGATCAACCCAGCTGATTTGACTGAAATCTCCTTTGACTATCTTGCCAACTTCATAGAGTTGCCTGCGCAGACGCTGTTTGGCATCCAGGCCCCAAAGGCGCACTTTTGATTTTTCAGAAACAAACGCGTAAATGGCCATGCTCTATTGCAACTCTTGTATTTGGTGCTTGAAGATCATTAACTAAATGCCGATAAAAACTGAAGTTCGAATTATAGACAGTGCGACAACCATGGGCAAAGAAGTGGGTGATTTTTATCACAGTACAATCAGAGTGTCTGAAGCGCAAATCCGATTTGACCTGTCAACTTGTCGCAATCTATCACTTTCAGCATCTCGACGATAGGGTGATATACTCCTGCAATCAAACCACAGGCATGTACCAGGAATGAAAAACACGCACTCACTAAAAAGTTCAGCCGTCCTGGCAGCGCTTTTGATTTGCTTGGTTTCACCCCTAATTGCCTCAGAGAAAAACTCACCTGACTGGTCATATGTGGGAGAAACAGGACCGGAGCATTGGAGCGAGCTTTCGTCTGACTTTCTGATGTGTTCTGAAGGCTGGAATCAGTCGCCGATTGACCTTGTATACGATGTTCATGCAGACCTGCCGGAGTTGCAGTTTGAATATTACAGCTCAAAGATTAATGAAATCAATAACGGGCACTCCATCCAGCAAAACATCGAGCCTGGCAGTTTTCTGAGGGTACCCGAGCGGAACCTGATCACTGAACTAAAGCAGTTCCACTTTCACAGCCCCAGTGAACACACAATAAATGGTAAATCTTTTGCCATGGAGATTCACTTCGTACACGCGGACAAAAACGGCAAGCTGACGGTCGTTGGTATTCTTGTTGATGAAGGCGATGAGCACCCTGTATTGAATCAACTTTGGGCATTTATGCCTGAAAACCCTGGCGACACCGTTCAAGAGCCGATAGGTATTGAAGAGACCGACCTGCTTCCACCCACACGAGAGTACTTTGCCTACAGTGGTTCGTTGACGACGCCGCCTTGCACCGAAGGGGTCAAATGGCTGGTTCTCAAGACACCAATCCAGGTATCGGCTG
>JAOUCZ010000183.1 GCA_029859505.1 Lysobacterales bacterium
AAAGAGCACCGGGAGTTTGCCCGAGCCTTCGAATCCTTCCCGGGTGATGCTGATTTGATCTATCCGGGTTGGCGGGAGAAGTTAGGCGTACACAGGTAAGCCGCTATATTTTGTTACACACAAAAAAGCCCCGGCTTTCTGGGGCTTTTTTGTAATGCTTGCTGAGCATCAAGGAATTTCCAGATGAGTAATGTAGAACAATACAAGATCACAACAGAGCCTTTCTATGCCCCACAAGGCAATGAGATTGAGTGGTATGAAGCCGCTTACAGCAAACGACTTCCGGTGATGGTGAAAGGGCCAACAGGCTGTGGTAAATCCCGTTTTATCGAATACATGGCGTGGAAATTGCAAAGGCCCTTGATTACCGTTGCCTGCAATGAGGATATGACAGCATCGGATCTGACCGGACGCTACCTGCTGGATGCCAATGGTACACGCTGGGTTGATGGTCCCTTGACCATCGCCGCCAGGCTCGGTGCGATTTGTTACCTGGATGAAATCGTTGAAGCCCGTCAGGACACGACGGTTGTCATTCATCCCTTAACCGATCACCGGCGTGCCCTTCCACTCGACAAGAAAGGCGAGATGGTTGAGGCCCACGAAGATTTTCAATTGGTTATTTCCTACAACCCCGGCTACCAGAGTCTTATGAAAGACCTCAAGCAATCGACCAAGCAGCGTTTTGTGGGTATGGATTTTGACTATGCGAGCGGTGATCTGGAAGCGAGCATCCTGATGAAGGAAACGGGGATTGACGAAGAGATTGCCCACAAGTTGGTCACGGTTGGACAGACTGCACGAAACCTGAAGGGCCACGGCCTCGATGAGGGTATTTCAACGCGCCTGATGGTATATGCGGCGAGTCTTATAGATAGTGGTCTGTCAGCGACCGAGGCCTGTCGCCTGGCGATGGTCCGACCGATCACCGATGATGCCGACATTCGCAGTACGCTTGATCATGCGATTGACGCGGTGTTCGGGGAATGAAAACTTCAAGTCAGCAGGCCAGGCTTTAAGGCCAGCCTGAGCAGACATGCGTAAAGACGCCATCAAAACTTTGGAAGAATGCCGTTATCCGGCCTATCGCACTGCGCTTAAGTGCAACTTTCCACAACTCGAAGATGTATTTGACGACTGCATGGACGAGGCCGTCAAAAGTCTTTCCGATGATGGCATCACGGCTTACCTGGAAGGCGCCTCACTGGTCTGTATGATTGGCCGCGGTTTTGAACCGGTACTGGTTTATCTCGAAGAGGTACCGCAAATCTGCCGGTATGTAGGTGAGCAGGCTGCGGAACAGATCTCTCGGTGCGTCTGGAAAATCAGCCGCACACCCAATGGCGTGTCGATATTGTCATTTTTGCAGTCCCTGCCATCCGCTGCCCGCCGTCTGCAGAGTAAACAGCAGTTTGATCATTTTATTGAGATCGTTTTTGACTTTATGGAGGCGACCACGGGCTCCATCCACGGATTTCACACCACCATTCCCAGTCCGGCCCTTACCAACCTGCTGGATAACACAGCGGTATTACTCGGCCAGATCACCCTTGAAGGGCTTAAAAACTGGGTTGATTATGGTGTCCTCTATTATTCAAACCACCCGGAACGGCAAAAGGACTACTTCTCACTGCAATCTGCAGATTCCAGGGCCATTTTGCAGCGCGAACGGCACGGCACACTGTTTGCTGACAACCAGCGCCGCCTCGATATGTACCTGAAGTCGCTGTGGAACGAAAAGCAACAGCTTGTGCCCTACTCCACCGGCTTTGATGACCAGCCGAGGCCACAACCCTATTTTGATACGACGGGAATGCGAATTCCGGATGTTCTGGATGATAGCGACACTGGTATTTCCGGTCTTGATTGCTACCGTGCGACGCTGGCACACATGTCCGCACATCGACGTTGGAGCGCGAAAATCATCGTCGATAACTACAGCCCGTTTCAACGTATCGGTATCGATTGCCTGGAAGACTGCCGTGTGGATACACTCGCCACAAGACGATATCCCGGCCTTTACAAGCTGTTTATGGCCTTGCATCCACAGGCTGCTGAAGACGCCTGTGATCAGGAAAACGAGTCATGCATCCGTCACCGTCTTGCCATGCTCTCCTATGCCTGTATGAATCCAGGGCATCCATACAAGAACACGGATATCATCGAGTTCTCCGAACGTTTCCACGCCATCATGCGGGAGGGTGAATCCAGCTTGAAGGAGATGGCAGTACTCGCTGTTTCGTTTATTGCCCGCACCCGCAGGCAAAGCGACCAGAGCCCGAACATGTATTTTACCGATACCGAAGTCGGTTACCGCGATGATAATCGCCACCTTTGGATCTACATCGAAGAAAGTGATGATGAACATATGTTCGAGCGCGAGGAACACAAACGCGCAGATGATGAAATCGAAAAACTCCCACCACGGCATTATCCTGAATGGGATTACCTGGCCAAACACTACCGCCCCGATTGGGTCAGCCTGTATGAAAACCTGCACCCGTCAGGTCAAGCCGAAAAAATTGACGGACTACTGAAGAAACACGCTGCCCTGGCGAAGCGCCTCAAGCAACTATTGGAGCTACTCAAACCACAGAATTATGCGCGTGTCCGCTACCAGGAGGAAGGCAGCGAACTTGATCTGGACATCGCTATCCGTTCACTGATTGATTATAAAAGCGGCGTCACGCCAGACCCGCGCATCAATATGAGCCACAAGCATGACGGCCGTAATATTGCGGTCACCCTGTTGCTGGATCTTTCTGCATCCCTGGATGATATCCCCGAGGGTTGCAGCCAGACCATCCTGGAACTCAGCCAGGAGGCAGTGGCCCTGCTGAGTATGGCAATTGATGAACTGGGCGACCCCTTTGCCATTGCCGGTTTCTCATCCAATACCCGTCACCAGGTACGCTATCAGCACATCAAGGGATTTAATGAGAAATGGAATGGCGAGGTAAAATCACGTCTCGCTGCCATCAAAGCAGGTTATTCAACCCGTATGGGTGCCGCCATGCGTCACGCAGGTCACTACCTGGGTCACCAGCAAAGCGACAAAAAACTGCTGTTGATACTCACCGATGGGGAACCTTCTGACATTGACGCAGAAGACGCAAGTCTGTTGATAGAGGATACGGCCATGGCCGTCAAGGAACTCGACCAGGCGGGTATCTACACCTACTGTATCAACCTCGATCCGGATGCCGATGACTATGTGCAGGACATATTTGGGAATCAGTATTCTGTGATTGACAATATTGAACGCCTGCCTGAGAAACTTCCGCAGTTGTTTATGGCACTGACGAAATAGTCTGTGTTACGAGACTCGCGCATTCGCGGCACTTCTCAGCAATAATCTCCAAATAACAAGACCGCACGGCCTTTACTAACTGACAATTATGGTCAGTTAATCTGACGCAATAGGAGAGTTGTGGCTGGTTTTGGGCAAATCCAATTTTTCTTATCACCACAAGACATTGAATATATTGATTATTTTATTATTAGATTTATTTGGCGCATTTATTGCATTAATAACACTGAAACGACTGAACCAAGAGAGGATTATATTCATGTTAATGCTTAAAACCCCGGAAGCACCTAAAAAGGAACTCTTGTTAGGGGACTATATGACCGTTCACATCTCGGGTTCAGAAACAAACCAGGTAAACAATGCAAAACCAGGTGACATGCAGATAAACCGTGAAGAACTTTTCCAACGAATTCAGAGGCAACGGGGAGAAGTTGTACAACAGATTCAAAAGCCGTCAGGAACTCTGATCGACGTGCGTCTTCGCGCAACTGGAGCCAGCAAAAAAGGCTGGAGGGAACTTCCAGAGATCATCAATGACGACAAGATCGTGGCCTGAAGCGGGAAGTTTTCAGTAAAAATCTATATATCACCTGTCATTCCCATCAACTCGGCCGCGGCGACCTTCTGAACTCAGTAATTTACGACCATGTGTAAGCATGGTCTCGTAATACGCTTGTTCATCGCATCCCCCAGTGATACTTTCCCTAAATGGATACTAAAAAGGGCCAACTCTATATCGGCCGGGAAAGCGAAACCGGCGAACCGGTGCTGCTCAAAGCCAGCACACTGACCACTCATGGCGTGATTTTCGGAATGACCGGTTCGGGCAAAACCGGGCTGGGAGTCAACATGCTCGAAGAGGCGCTACTCAGCAATATTCCCACGTTGATTCTCGATCCGAAGGGCGACATGGGCAACATTCTGCTCAATTTCCCCAACAGCAGTCCCGAGGACCTTGCGCCGTGGATGGACGAAGGCAAGGCCAGGCGCAAGGGTAAAACCGTCGCCGATTTGGCCACCAAAGAGTCCATCGAAAGGCGGGCTGACCTGGCTGGGCACGGCATTACCCCGGAGCGTATTGCTAAACTTCGCGACAACACCGAATTCAAGATCTACACACCGGGCTCATCCGTCGGTGTGGGAATGAATGTATTGGGATCGCTCAAGGCACCCGACCTGGATTGGAAAGACAACGCCGAGATCATTCGCGATGAGATCGAAGGCCTGGTCTCGTCCATACTGGTACTTGCGGGTATAAAATCCGATCCGGTGTCCGGGCCCGAACATATCCTGATCTCCATGATTATTGAGACCTGGTGGCGCCAAGGGAAAGATCTCGACCTCTCGACCCTGGTGGGACAGATACCCAAGCCACCCTTCCGCAAGCTCGGCGTTTTCGATCTCGAAATGTTTTTCAACGAAAAGCAACGAATGAAACTGGCCATGCAGCTCAACTCCCTGCTGGCCTCCCCTTCGATGGCGTCATGGCTCGAGGGTGAACACCTCGATATTGAGAATCTCATCGGGCAAAGCGACAAAACCCGTTGCTCCATTATCTACATGGCGCATCTCAGCGAAACGGAACGTCAATTCGTGGTCACGCTGCTGCTGTCTAAAGTTGTTACCTGGATGCGATCAAGACCAGGGACGTCTGAATTGGCGGCACTGGTTTACATGGACGAGGCATTTGGTTATGCACCTCCTAGCGCCGAGCCACCGTCCAAGAAACCGATTCTCACCATACTGAAACAGGCCCGGGCATTCGGTGTCGGACTGGTCCTGGTCACCCAGAACCCGGTGGATATTGATTACAAAGCCATGTCGAATGCGGGAACCTGGATCGTTGGGCGCCTGCAGACAGAAAACGATAAGAGACGCATTCTTGACGGCATATCTGGCAGCACGCTGGATCTGGATTCGACCATCTCTAACCTCGCAAAACGCCAGTTCGTGATGCATCTGGCCAAGAAAGGCACTCAGACCATCTTGAACCGGCGGCACTCCATGTGCTTCCGTTTCGGACCGTTTACACGGGCCCAGGTGTCTTCATTGATGGAGACCTACAAGGCACAAACTGCTGATGCACCGGTTGCTGTAGCACCGAAACCGGCACCGGGCGCGGCAATGGAGGCAATGGACGAACCGGCAGTTGTAGCACCTGCCGTTGCGGCCGGCATCGAGACCGTTTATCTGGATACAGCCGCTCCCTGGGCCTCCGAACTGGGTGCGGACCTCACTGGAACCTGCCTGGCGCCGGGCGCCGCGGTCAGCGTACAACTTCTTTACGACGAAACCAGGGCTGACGTCAATCATACTGAAACCTACGAGGCCGTGATCTTTCCACTGGACGGACTCATAGACGTCGAAGATGTCTTGTCAGTTGATCATGACGATCGGGATTTCAGATCGGAACCGCAACCCGGGGTCAGTTATCAGCTTGGTAATACCAAGCTCCAGAACAAAACCTTTTGGTCATCCTTACAGGCCGACATCAAGTCCTACCTGGTAGCCAACCATAACATCGAGATCTGGAAATGTGCAGGATTGAAGATGTATTCACGGGTCGGCGAGAGCCATGAAGCTTTTCAGGCAAGATGCCAGGACGCAGCAGACCAGGCCGCCGACCTCAAGGTCAGCGGATTAAGAACACGGTATGCCAGACGCATTGATCGATTACAAGATCAGATTTCATCAGCCGATGCCCGTGTAAGAGAATTGACAGTCGACTCATCTTCGCGCACACAAAGTGAAGTGATGTCGGGCCTGGGTGACCTGCTCGGAGCATTCCTGAAAGGACGATTTACCTCAAGCACCCTTAGCAAAGCCGCCTCGCGAAGGGCCGCGTCCAAGAAAGTCAAGATCAGGCTGGATACCGCAGAAGATAAGCTCAGCGCCAAACAGCAGGACCTGGAGAAGCTTGAACAAGAACTTGAGGATGCACTAATCAGCATTCAGGAAGAGTATGACGCGATGGCCGCTAAGATAGACACGTTCGAGATCGGCCTGGAGAAAATGGACATCCGCGTGGCCGAAGCCAAACTGGTTTGGATACCAGTTGCCTGATTACCAGGAACGCTGAATATCAACGGACTCATCCTGACCCTATCAGTCCTGATTCTCGTGACCTGCCAGATGCTCCTGCGAATGAAGCAAAACTGAAAGGTGCTTTTCCTGCTGCTTTGTTACAAGCAACATACATGGTCCAAACAGGAAACGACCTGACAAAGAAATTATCGGACTGTTTCCTATTCAAACTGATACAAATCAGCCTGGCTGACGTGGTTTCGCTACATAATCGATGCCTGAATAAAATTGCTGTTTTTTCTCATAAAAATAAATATGGAGAGAATTGTTGGAACTCAAAAACATTCAGAGAATTGAAGATGCCACCCGTTTTGGACGGCGGGAGATGTTCCGTATTGGTAGCGCACTGATATTTATCGCCATCGTGATGCTTTATGCATCGACAATCCATGTGCTGGACAGACCCTTCAGTATTGAACTGGTTATTGCCGCCATGATTGGTGGCTATATGGCCATGAATATCGGTGCCAACGATGTTGCCAATAACGTCGGTCCAGCCGTAGGTTCCAAGGCACTGACATTGGCCGGCGCTATTATCATAGCCGGTATATTCGAGGCCGCTGGCGCACTGATTGCCGGTGGTGATGTTGTCAGCACCATTAAAAAAGGCATTATCGACCCTGCCCTGATTCCAAACGGCGATGTATTCGTATGGTTGATGATGGCCGCCTTGCTGGCGGGTGCTCTCTGGTTAAATATGGCGACGGCGATTGGTGCACCGGTTTCTACAACCCACTCAATTGTTGGCGGCGTGCTGGGCGCGGGTATTGCTGCAGGCGGCTGGGAAATTGCAAATTGGGCAACCATGGCAAAAATTGCGGCAAGCTGGGTCATCTCACCTGTGCTCGGTGGGATCATCGCAGCATTATTTCTATACTGGATCAAGCATTCCATCACCTATAAAGATGACATGGTCAGTGCTGCCAGAAAA
>JAOUCZ010000395.1 GCA_029859505.1 Lysobacterales bacterium
TAAAGAAGTATGGTCAGGCCAACTGCCAATGCAACAATTAACACCAACAACCATTTGAAGATTTTCTTCATACTCTAAACATAATAGCCCTTTTTGTACTTAGAGGTAATTTTCCCGTGAAAAACCTGCAAAAAAAGAACCAAATTGACGGTTCCATGACAAGCCCACTGAACGTATCATTCAGGGTTCGAATTGGATTAATTCCTTCAGGGGTTTTTATGTGTTCTATTTTTGCTGTATTGGATATTAATGGTGATCTACAGGCACTGAGGCAAATAGCTTTGCGGCAATCCCGCCTGATGCGTCACCGGGGACCGGACTGGAGTGGAATCCACACTTGCGAGGGTGCTGTACTTGCCCATGAGCGCCTGGCCATCGTGGATGTGAATACGGGAGCGCAGCCATTGCTCTCACCGGATGGCAAGCAGTCACTTGCGGTTAATGGTGAAATTTACAATCACAAATTGTTACGCAAGTCGTTAAAGCAACCTTATCAGTTTGCAACAGAGTCTGACTGCGAGGTTATTCTGCCGTTGTACATGGAAAAGGGCAGTGAGTTTTTAAACGACCTGCAAGGCATGTTTGCCTTTGTTCTTTTTGATGAAACAGCCGGCCGATACCTTATCGCAAGGGATCATATTGGCATTATTCCCTTGTATTACGGGTTTGATGATGAACATCAGTTATTCGTTGCCTCGGAAATGAAGGCCCTGATGGATGTGTGTAACGTTGTAATGGAGTTTCCTCCGGGTCACTACTGGGCAAGCGGTGAGGAGCAACCGAAACCGTTCTACCAGCGACCCTGGCAGGATTTTTCTGCAGTAGAAAACGCTGAAACCAACGTTAAGAAAGTGGGTGAGGCTTTAGAAAAATCAGTAATCAGTCATTTGATGACCGATGTACCTTATGGTGTTCTGCTCTCTGGCGGCCTGGATTCATCCATTATTGCCGCGATAACCCAGAGACATGCCAGTATGCGTGTGGAAGATGATGAACAAAGCCCGGCCTGGTGGCCCCGCCTTCACTCCTTCGCCATCGGTCTGAAAGGTTCACCTGACCTCGCAGCGGCAGAGAAGGTGGCTGAACATATCGGTACCATCCACCACGGTTTTGAATTCACGCTGCAGGAAGGTCTGGATGCAATTGATGAAGTGATCTATCACCTCGAAACCTATGATGTGACAACCATTCGGGCGGCTACCCCGATGTATTTACTGGCACGTAAGATTCATGCCATGGGCATAAAAATGGTGCTTTCGGGTGAGGGTGCGGATGAGATTTTTGGCGGTTACCTGTATTTTCACAAGGCTCCAGACGCTCGCGCTTTTCATGAAGAAACCGTTCGCAAATTGTCCCGCTTACACAGTTATGACTGTCTGCGTGCCAACAAGGCCATGTCGGCCTGGGGTGTTGAGGCCCGTGTACCATTTCTTGATCGCGAGTTTCTCGATGTAGCTATGTCAATCAACCCGCAAGATAAAATGATTACTCCGGGAAAAATGGAAAAACAGGTACTTCGTGAAGCTTTTAGCGATATGTTGCCTGAAGAGATCGTTTGGAGACAAAAAGAGCAGTTTTCCGATGGTGTTGGTTATAGCTGGATAGATGGTATCCGTGACTATGCCGCGACCCAGGTCAGTGCAAAACAGTTGGCGCAAGCAGCCAAACGGTTTCCCTACAATACACCTGCCACCAAAGAGGCTTATTTTTTCCGTCGTTTATTTGAGAACCATTATCCACTCGCAAGCGCTGCAGAATGTGTACCGGGCGGGCCATCTGTTGCATGCAGTACGCCGGAAGCAGTGTTGTGGGATGCCAGTTTACAGAAATTAAATGACCCGTCGGGCCGTGCTGTTGCATCGGTGCACCAGGACGCGTATTGAGTAAAACCGGATTCAAAATCGAGGGTTTCCTGATTCAGAGAAACCACAACTTTGAAGATTATGACAAGCATCAGGAAACACAGTAAATGTTAATTCAGAAATTTGGGGGTTCATCACTGGCTGATATAGACGGCTTCAATGCGGCCGCCGGTATTATCAGCAGAGCAGCAGCCAGCGAAAAAGTCGTGGTTGTATTGTCGGCTATGTATGGTGTGACAGATTTGTTGGAAGGTGCCATAAAGGCGGCTATCGCTGGTGAAGACTACAAAACCACAATTGAAAATATACGCCAA
>JAOUCZ010000184.1 GCA_029859505.1 Lysobacterales bacterium
AGACTTTTCACGTTGACATTATGTTTGGCCAGAACCGTGGTGATCTCATGAACAATACCGAGCCTGTCATTTCCAACCAGATCCAGAGTGTATTCACGGGTTTCTTCCGTATCTGCAACCTCGTCGCAGATACGGGCGATGACACGAAGACCCTGTGACTCAAGCCCACGCAATTCTTTTCGGCAAGCGGCGGAGTTCTCACTTGGCACCGAGGCCAACAGTATGCCGGCAAACTGTCCAGCGAGTGAACTCATACTGCTTTGGGTCCAGCTTCCACCATGCTTTTGCAACGTGTTGGAAACAGTCTGGATAATGCCTGGCTGGTCATCAGCCATGATGGTCAGTACGATCGAAGTGTTCATGGGTGGCTTTTCAGTCTTTGTGTCAATGAGGCAGCTATGATATCGGAAAATCTGACGACTTTCCGCACGGCTTTTGAAGTCTTGCTAATACCGTCCATCTTAAAATATACGCCAGACAAATAAAAACCCCGGCATCAGGGCCGGGGTTTAACTAACACTTGTGTTTTAGAGTTTACTTACCATCACCGTAGTCACTTTGTTCAGCCATATGCTGCAGCAACATATTTTGTCCGGGTTTGTAAGTGGTACCCCAATCAGCCAAAAACGCCTTGGCTTCCTCCTCTCCCATTGCTTTTTTCATGACATCCATGAAAGCGGGCTCTTTTGGCGCCATATCGGCAAAATTCTTACGCGGGCTAACCACCATGACCGAGTTACCTGTACCACCGGAAATGGTATTAATGAAACTATAGTATGTTGGCCAGCCGCCTGATTTCAGAACCCCGTCTATCTTTTTCAAACCTTCGCTGAAAGCGTCATAGTGCCCCGCCTTGATGTGCCAGCGGGTCACTGAGAAATACTCGTAACCTTCAAGACTGTCAGGCCAGATTCCCAGTTCATCGTCATTTTTTGTAATGGTAATAACTGCATTCGCTATATGGGGCTGAACCAGGCTGGCAAACTTGGCGCCAGCTTCTTCGTCCCAGTCATGCTTGGCATCAAAATCGGCCCAGTTATGACCTCCGGAGCGGGCAATATATTTTCCGGTATCCGGGCCGGTCCGAATTGCATACCACTGGTATCGCATCGCACCTTTCTTTTTTCCCATGAAGTGATGGTATTTGACAATTGCTTCTTCCAATGCCTTGCCCTGGCCATCCTTGGCAGTAATTAGCGCAACACGTGCCAGACCGTCATTCTTCTCGCCGTCCTGCGCAACTGCAAATGACATGCTTGCAAGCATTGCCAGTGCAGTGACCATTATAAATATTTTCTTAAAGTACATCGTTGGAGTCTCCCTCTTATACAGAGTTAAAAATACCCGCATCGGCCGGATTGGCACTAGGGGGGGGTATCTTTCAGTATAGAAGAATTTCTCAAATTTTCAGGAAGATAAGTATTTCAAAGCTCACGCAAAGCCTGGGCAATCGGTTGTCGTGCAGCCCGAATAGCAGGTAACAGGCCTCCGATAAGACCAATAAGCATGGCAAAAATAATTCCCTGGGCCAGGAGTTTGATATTGACATCAAATGCAAAAGTAATGGCGCTGAAACTGGCCCAGTTCAGTGTCGCCGCGCGGTACCCGTCGAATGCTAACCAGGCCAGGCCAGCACCGATAAGACCACCTACGAAGGCCAATAACAGTGACTCACTGACCACCGAAATGACTACCGGACCTGCACGAAAACCCAGTGCCCGAAGGGTGGCTATTTCACGGGTTCGACTCGAAACCGCCGTGTACATTGTGTTTAACGCACCAAAAATGGCCCCCAGGCCCATGATGATAGCGATGATGGTTCCGAGACCCGTGATCAGGTTGTACACCGTTGTTGACTGGGAGTCGTAATATTCGGATTCACGCATCGGTTTAACATTCAGGCGCGGATCACTGGTGAGGGTATCTTTGAATTCATCAAATGCTTCCCTTGAGTTCAGCTTCACGTAAACAGCCTGATAGGAGTTTCCTCGCCGGTAGGCCGGTTGCAATACCGCCGCATCAACCCAAATTTCTGATTCAGACAAGCCTCCATCCGCTTCAAACACACCCACGACAGGCCATTTCTCCTGGCCAACTTCAATACTTGAACCAACAGAAAGACCGGCAAACTGCTCACGTGCGCCTTTACCGACAATGACCTCGTTGAGTCCCCACTCAAACATACGCCCTTCTATCAGTTTGAAACTTTCCCTCACTTTCATGGCGCTTGCCTGCACACCACGTAATGGAACATTCGCATCCGTGCCTGTAGATTGCATCGGCATGTTGATAATCACGAATAATTCCGGTGATGAAACCGCGCCACTGTCATCCCTGGCAATGCCCGGAGCCTCGGCAATGATACGGACATCATCACCTCCAAGCCCACTCATCATCTCCGAATCAGCGCCGCTACGCAGCACGATGGCGTTGTTGTCTCCGGCAGAGCTTTGCATGGTCTTTAGAACACCCTGGGCAATGGACAGCACCCCTACCATAACCGCCACGACACCGGCAATACCGAGTAAGGCCGCCGCTGAAGACCCCTTGCGTTGTGGTAGGGAGAGAATGCTGAAACGTGTGACCGAAACAACCTGCGATATCCAGTTAAACACTGCTCATCTCCTCAGCGCATCTGCAATTTGCAGCTTTTGTGCCTGCAATGCCGGAACAATGCCCGCGATAAACGCCATTGCTACGATCAGGATTAAACCCAGGAAGAGGTCGAAAGTCGGCAGATAGAAAACTGGAAAGGATCCATCGGTTGGATCACCCATGGAAACCAGCAACCAGGCATGGCCGAGACCGAGAACCCCACCGACAAACGTAATGGCCAATGACTCACCAAGTACCAATCCAAGTACACCCCGATCGGTAAAACCGATGGCCTTCAATACCGCCAGTTCATTGGTCCGCTCACGAACGGTATATGCCATCGTGTTACCAGCCACTAACAGAATAGTGAAAAACACTGCTGACATGATCGACATGATGATAAAACCAATATTTCCGATCTGGTTGGCAAAACCCTGGATAAATGCACCCTCTGGCTCGGCCTTGGTTTCCTGGGCAGAGTTGGCAAATTCAGCATCAATGGCCGCGGCGACCTCGGCTGCCCTTTCAGGGTCGGCAATGCGAACGGTATACCAACCTACCAATCCCTGGCCATTGGCGCGGGTCTCATCAAAAAAGTCATAACGGATAAAGAATTGACTGGTATCAGTGCCTTTCTCTGCCCCGTCATAGACAGCCACCAGGTCAAACTCCCAGGTCCGGCCACCATCCTTCTTGCCCCAGATAGTGGCGTTGATGGGTATTCTGTCACCCACTTTCCAGTCGAAACGATCCATCAGTCCACGCCCCACCAGTACGCCACTGCGTGTCTCCAGCCAGGCAGCTTTGTGCTCATCACTGATCACAAACTCCGGGTACATATCAAAAAGTTCCTCGGGCACGATTGGCATCTGCGCAAAGAAATTCTTTGATTCCTGGTAAATTCCACCAAACCAGGTGGAATGGGTGGCGTTATCTACGCCATCAATTCTTTCGATCTTATCCTCGTAGCTCTGAGGCAGAAGTTGGACCAATGAGACCTTGTGTCGCACGATCAGGCGATCAGCACCGGCAACCTCTATACCCGCATCAAATGCCTGGCGTATAGCGGTCAGGTAACCGAATAATATGAACGCCACCATGATTGACAAAATGGTCAGACCGGTACGCAGTTTCTTGCGTTTCAGGCTTGAGAAAATTAAGTAAAGGTATTTCATGGATTCGCCCTCAGTTCGAGCCCATATACCGGTTTAACTTGCTTACTCATACTCAATCAACCGCTTCGGTGCTGAGTTGGCCTTTGTTCAGATGCAGCGTCCTTTTAGCCCGGGCAGCGGCGTGAATATCATGTGTCACCATGATGATCGTTTTACCTTGCTCTTTATTCAGGGCCTGTAGCAAGTCCAGAATTTCATCACCGGATTTTCTATCGAGATCGCCCGTCGGCTCATCACAAAGCAATAATGTCGGATCTGTGACGATAGCACGTGCAATACCGGTACGTTGCTGTTCACCGCCAGACAATTGGCGGGGATAATGGCCTGTCCGGTGTGACAGACCAACAATATCCAATGCCAGGGCCGCACGTTTTTTACGCTCCGCCTTGGAAAGCTTGGTTAGCAACAGGGGTAACTCAACGTTCTTCTGGGCATTGAGCACCGGCATCAGGTTATAGAATTGAAAAACCAGTCCGACATGCCGCGCACGCCATCCTGCCAATTTGCGGTCTGATAACTTATCGATACGCTTTCCACCAACCTCAACCTTACCTTCGCTCGGCCGGTCCAGACCGCCGATCAGATTCAACAATGTCGATTTACCAGAGCCGGAAGGACCCATCAGCGCCAGAAAATCACCATTTGGAATTTCCAGGTCAAGCCCTCCCAGCACATGGACCTCTTCTGAACCGCGTTTAAAAACCTTGTCCACGCCGCTGACTTTTACCAGGTGACTGTCATTCATTCACTTGTTTCCCTTACCCGTGTTCCCGTTTCCAAATTCGCAGTAGCATTCAATACTACTTTATCACCCCCTGAAAGACCTGAAGTGATGAGTACTTCCTTACCACGCTCTCCTGCCGTTGCAACTGCGCGTCGTTCAACCGCACCGTTAATAACAAGCAAAACATACCGTTTGCCATTCTTATCCATAATCGCGGATTGCGGAATCAGCACGCCGGCCCGGCCGGTAGTAGCTGTGCTGCCTTCCTCCTGGAATGCCACTTTTACACCCATATCCGGCAGGATTCGTGAATCCAGTTGATCAAAGCCCACCCGTACTTCAACCGTGGCGCGTTGTCTGTCGGCCGTAGGTATGATCGCAATGACATGACTGGGAATCGACCAGTCAGGATAGGCATCAAGCGTGGCCACAATCTTCTGACCGGGTTTAACCCGGTTGATATAAGCCTCATTCACATCGATTTCGATCTCCAGAGAACTCATATCAACAATGGTGCCGATACCGGTGCGGGTGAACCCCCCGCCGGCGGACACTGGCGAAATCATTTCACCGGGCTGGGCATTTTTTGCCACCACCACGCCCGCAAAAGGCGCCCTGATAATGGTGTCTTCCAGTTGTTGCCGGTATACATCAAGCTGTCTTTCCGCGACCCGTACATCCGCCTGCTTGCGTTCAAGCCGGGCCGCCAGTGATTCGGAGCTTGCCCGTGCACGATCCATTTCCGCCTCACTGGATAAACCACGGTCCACCAGGTTCAGGGTACGCTTGAAATTGGCACGGGCCTCATTCAGCAGCGCCTGGGTCTCTTTAAGTGAACTCTCTGCTGCTCTTAACTGCGCTTCCGCCAGGGCATAACCGGTGGCTACATTGGAGTCATCAAGACGGGCGAGTACCTGGTCCTGTTCTACCTGCATGCCCTCTTCAATCAGCACTTCCACAACCTTGCCGGTAAATTTGGAAGAAACTGTCGCCTGCCGCCGGGCGGTCACATACCCGGACGCATTCAACACGGTACTCGCCGTCTGACTGGAAACTTCACGGGCAATTGCGGTGCGAATCTCAATGGCTGCTTCCGGTTTCACAAAGAACCAATACCCCGCTGCCGCCAATATTACTGCAATAAACACCAGGATCGGCCAGCGCTTCGGATTTGACTCTACTTCCGGTTCACGCTCAATTTTTAACTGATCCAGCTGGGTCGTTTTCATAGGGTCATTTCCGGAGTGGTATCTAAATATAATGCATCTTTAATGGGGTAGTACCTTTTGAAACAACACAGAGCTCTTCTCTATGTTATTCGGTTACTCATCCAGGTAACTAACAATACCTTCTGCCGCCTTACGCGCATCAGCAATAGCCGTAACTACAAGATCGGCACCACGCACCATGTCTCCCGCTGCAAAAACTTTTGGATTACTGGTCTGGTAGGCAAGCCTGTTATTTTCACCCGCATCTACAAGTCCCCACTCATTTGTTTGGATATCGAACGCTTCGAACCAGTTTTCCGGTGAAGCCTGAAAACCATAAGCGACAATAACGGCATCGGCTTTGATTTCAGCTTCACTACCCTCAACAGCTTGCGGGCGCTGACGACCGGATTCATCCGGCTGTCCAAGACGGGTTTCAATCACTTTAACCGCGCTGGCTGTACCCTGGCTTTCAATGACCTCGAGGGCCTGGACATTAAAGCGGAACTGAACACCTTCTTCCATGGCATTGTCCACTTCGGTTTGTGATCCGGGCATGTTTTCACGATCACGGCGGTACAGACAATGGACTTCACTGGCACCCTGACGGATTGCAGTTCGAACACAATCCATCGCAGTATCACCACCACCCAAAACAACCACACTCTGACCTTTCAGATCAATAAAGTCATGCTCACCCGCTGGCATATCAAGCAGTGACTTGGTATTACCGATCAGGTAATCCAGTGCCCGGTAAACACCCCTGGCATCCTCGCCCGGCATGCCGCCTTTCATCGGCGTATAAGTGCCTAGGCCCAGAAATACGGCATCATGATCTTCAAGCACACGACTAAAAGAGATGTCCGAGCCAATATTGGTATCCAATACAAACTCAATTCCCATGCCTTCAAGTATCCGGCGACGGGTTCTAATCACCTTGTGCTCCAATTTGAATTCTGGAATGCCGAAGGACAACAGACCACCGATTTCCGGATGTCTGTCATACACGATGGATTTAACTCCATTACGGGCAAGCACGTCCGCACAGGCCAGACCGGCTGGTCCCGCACCAATAATGGCTACCGTGTGACCACTGGCTACGACACCTGAAAGATCCGGCCGCCAGCCTTGAGCAAAAGCAGTATCAGTGATGTGGCGTTCAACAGCACCGATGGTCACAGCACCAAAGCCGGTGTTGAGCGTACAGGCACCTTCACAAAGACGGTCCTGCGGACAGATTCGGCCACAGATTTCAGGCAAACTGTTGGTCTGGTGAGCCAGTTCAGCCGCTTCAATGATGCGGCCTTCAGCCGCCAGCTTTAGCCAGTCCGGAATGTAATTATGAACCGGGCATTTCCACTGACAGTAAGGGTTACCACAGGCGATACAACGTTCTGCCTGTGCCTCACCTTCGGGTTGCTGAAAAGGATCATAGATCTCGATAAACTCATGCTTGCGCGATTCCATCGAACGCTTGTGCGGGTTTTCACGATCACGGTCAATGAATTCAAATTTCGTGCGTATATTTAGCTTACTCATCCAACCACCCTCAACGGTGCGGCGGTTGCCTGAAGTTTCAGGTTGTCCCACTTCGGTTCA
>JAOUCZ010000185.1 GCA_029859505.1 Lysobacterales bacterium
GATTTTACGACGGGTCCGCAACCTACTACCGAAGCACGCATCAGTATGATCGCATGATTTCGGCCATGGTCAGAGTGCAAGCATTGAGGCCGGCTGATGCATGGGCACCAGGCAACGTCAGCTCAGCCCTGTTCCTCCTGGACGCGAACGATGCCGGTGAACAATGGCTTGAGCGCACACGCCAGGTCAACCCGCACAGCCGGTATCTGGTGAGGGCGACCTATAATCAATTCAGGGTAAATAAAAAATACGGCACATTGACCGCATTCATGCGTGACACCTGGATGAAAGAAGCGACTGAAGCAAACTACTCCTACCTTGGATCTGCGCTGATGCTTGAGGGTAAGCCAGCAGAGTCCTACGAGGTATTAAAAGAATCTCTGCAGAAACATCCCTACGAACCCGAGACCGGAAATATCAGTCTTAGCCTGGATGGTGCGCTCTGGCTGATTCTTGCAGCGCGTGCGGTAGGCGATGAAGCGCTTGCAAACGAGTTGCTCGACAAAGTCGGTATTCAAGTCAGAAATGCCGTCGAGAAACGCTATTATGTATTATCCAATCAGGCACTTTCGGCAGCCTATTACGCGATTGCAGGTGAACGGATAAGAGCCCTGTTTACACTACAACAGGCAGCGGAAAACGGTTTCGCAGTGCCATCGGATCTCGAGACCCCATTTTTTGACGAGATGAAAGACAAATCGGATTTCCAGGCGATCCTGAAACAGGTGCGGGATAACCAGGCCATGATGCGAGATAAAGTACTGGCATTGGATAATCTGTCACCCAAACAGGATTCAGTCTCAACCCTGACTGACAAGTAATCAGCCTCACTTGAAACTATGGGGTTAAAGTAAATTTTCTTCATTTTTCTGTGTCTCAGACTGTCGGCTCTTGGCCGTTAGCCGCTATACATGATTGCAGACTGTGGTGTTCCGCTTCCGAGCGGAAAGCAGCCATATATCAGGCATAAATTTCCATAACGTGAACAGCAGGAAACGGCTGTGGATTCAACCAATAGCCGCTATTGCGGTGAGTCAATTTTCTGCTCCGCAGCAAATCGATCGCAAGTTTCTTCGGCGGGTTGCCAGACATCCGCGTAAGGATTGTTGGTGCAGACGATGGACAGGAAGCGGTTACGCTCGCGGGTCTGTCGCGCCTCTTGCCCGGCGAGGATGGGAGCGAAACCCGGATCGTCATAGAGCGTTTTCAGATAAGCCTCATTGGGCAGGATGAAAGACCCGTTCTCCGCCGCTTTTGCAACAAATGTAAGACCCCTCTGCCGCTCGCCTGACAGAAAGTCGGCAAAGCCTTCTTCGTAGTCAGCGACACCGCCAAAGGCCGGGTTGCCGGCTGTCGTTATCCCTGCCTCCCGATAACGACGCACATTGTCCCTGATCGCGGCCAGGAGTTCATCGATCCCCGACGCTTCGCCCGCTTCGCGACGGATGGCGATCAAAGCAGCGGCCTGATCCGAACAGCATCCAGACAACCTAGCGCCATATTGGCCCATTTCCCGTGAACAGACGTCAGTTGCCCCCGCAAATATGCATATTCTACCGGGGCCATGGATGTAAACCTTTCCAGTTCACGGGCGGCATCGTCCAGCCGGTTTCTTTGCCGCAAACTCCCCACGTAATTCGATATAGCAGGTTTAGATAGCGGATCAAGTCGTAGCGCAGTCTCTCGCAACGAAATCGCCTCTGCATATAGTGTCACGCATGTAAATTTTTTCATTTGGGTATTTCCCTGAATGGTTGAATCCCATCCCTGGAGGGGACTCGCGTCCTTGCGAAATTACTCTTTCAAGCTAAAAGACACCGCCATAAAAACGGTTCGGGGGCAATCCACAAATTACATCATTTTTATAATATAAATTAATCAGTTAGCAGGTAAAAAAGATTGTATTAGACCGATCTTTCGATCAAAAACGACGGCCTCAAAGCGGTTGTGGAAATGAAGTTTTAACAAAACGTGCGGGGTGTGATTACGAACGGTTGCGGTAAGTGAAAAACATGGGAAAAGTTCAGTGGATGAGGCTTCCAATATTAGACAGCTGTAACTCAAAGCCCTTTTCTCTCAATAAAAGTGCTCTGAGCCCGAAAAAATGGTTACTAATTGGTTTCTTCTGCTTGCTCCGGTGTCATCAGCAAATCACCCCAGTCCGTACGGATTTCCATGCTGTTGATCACATCCGGGCTGATATAGTTGTTACCTTCCCTGAGCTGCCAACCACCGCCAAGCGCCTTGTAGGTGGCAACCAGGTTGGAGACAACCTGCCCGCGCATGGCGGTGAGTTCGTCTTGTTGCAGGAGCAGCGCTGTCTGAGTATTGAGTACACGTGTATAATCCGCGGCCCCCTGGCGGTACTGAACCAGCGCCAGTTCGGCGGCCCTGGCAGAGGCATTAACTGCTTTATCGAGATATCCGACCGCCTCTTGTGTGCGCAGAAACCCCTGTAATCCATCCTGAACTTCTTTTGCTGCGGCAAGGGCCGTATTTTGGTATGTGGTAACCGCCTGCTCAAAACGGGCATCCTGAACACGGACATTATTTTTGATGCGACCGTAATTCAATATATTCCATTTAAAAAACGGTGTTATAAAACCGGTAGTCGCACCGCCATCGAACAGGTCGGAAAAACTACCCCCTGCCAGCCCGAGAGAGCCTGCCAGAACGAAACTCGGATAGAGATCTGCCTGGCTGATGCCGATATTTGCACTGCTCGCGGCTGCCGCCATTTCCGCAGCCCTAACATCCGGTCTGCGTCGTAACAAATCGGCGGGGACACCCACGGCAACAGAACTGGGTGGGGTGGGTATTTTCCTTGATGTACCCAACATGGTTCCCAGATCACTGGGTGGCATACCCAGCAGAAAGCTCAAGGCATTTTGGGCACGTTCGAGATCAAGTGTTAAAAGCGGGATCAAAGATTCAGTGTTGTACAGTAGCCCCTTGGCTTGCTGGACATCCAGTTCGGAGGTTGCACCGAATTCAAATTGGGAGTTGGCGAGTTTAAGGGCTTGCTCTTGTAACTGGACATTTGTGCGCGCAAAGTCGAGGCGTTCCTGCAACGTACGAATGCTTGTATATAAAGCAGCAACATCACCGGTCAAGGTTACCAAAACAGCATCATAATTCAGCATGCTCGCCGCCAGGCTGGCGTCTGCTGCTTCAACACCACGACGGAACTTACCCCAGACATCTGCCTCCCATCCTGCATCAAAACTCGCAGTCCATACCCCAGTGGTTCGATCCACATTTTGCCGTACATCATCCGGCAAGTTGGAAAGTGGAGGAGCATTAATACTGCTGCGGCTATACCCATAACCACCCCCGACACTCTGGGACTGGGGATACTTAAGACCCGTTGCAATGCCAAGTTGTGCGCGAGATTCCATCACACGCAAGCCGGCGACTTGAAGGCTCAGGTTCTGTTGGTATGCCGTGTCAATCAACTTTGAAAGTGTTGGATCTTCAAAAACACTCCACCAATCCTGATAGTTGGTGGATGACGAATCTACTTGTTCGTTTTCGGTATCCAGCCAGGAATCGGCTACGGGAACGTCCGGTTTTTCAAAATCAGGGCCAACGGTTTTACAACCCGAAATGATGAACGACGTTAACAGCAACAGAGACCCTGCCCGAAATATTCCACGCATACCAGTAGACAGCATATTCATTTCTCCAGCACTACGGCGAGGTCAGGTAACCTGTCCAGGCATTCATACGCATCACAACCTTGCTGATAACGTGCACGGGCTTACCTCTATCGGTATAGACAGCGATGATGGATGCCCCTGAGCTTTGTGGCATGCTTTCGACCTCTGGCGAATCATCGAACTCTATAATGACACCCCAGCGGCTGTTCTCAGGCTGACCGGTAAATGTTGGTAATTGTCCACTTGCAGACAATTGAGTTGAGCCGGAAGCCCTTGTAATCCGCTTGATTTTGCCGGCGAACACTCTGCCGGGTATTGACCGGAATACCATTTCTACGGCATCCCCAACATGAATATAGCGAATGGCACTCTGACTAAAGGATGCAAGTACCGTTCTTATTTCGTTGGAGACAAATGACACTGAGGATGCCACAGGCATAGTCGTTACGTAGCTACCGGGTCTTATCTGCAAATTGAATACATGCCCTTCAAAGGGTGCTCTCACAACGGTTTCATCAAGTTGCCATTGTGCGTTTGCCAGTTGTGCGCTGAGACTCGCGATTGTTGCCTCAGAAGAAGCCAGTTGGGCATTCCACTGATCCAGTTGAGATTGTGAGCCGGCTGAAGACCTGACCAGACCGGTAGCGCGTTTGACCTCGATTTCAGCCAGTATTTTTTGTGCTTCTGCCTGATCGATAGATGCCTGTAGCTGGTCTACTTGAAACTGGTAGGGTGTGGGATCGATTTTGAATAATACATCACCTTTCTGGACGATCTGTGTGCCCTCAATTGGAATCTCGACAACCTGACCCTTCACATTGGGTACGATTGGGATGACATACTGAAAAACCCTGCCATCCACCGTGGTTGGAGCAAACGTCCACCAGGCATAAACAATGGCGCCAACCAAAACCACGCCAAAACCGACAAAGATTGATATATTTCTTACGCTCTCGGCGAAAAGCTTCAATTTCTTGAAGAACAAGAAGTAGAACGAGCCATAAATCATGCTAATCAAGGCGATCATGATTTGCCTCCTTCTTCCTGCAATTGCCTGATCTGATCTTCCATTTCATCTACGCGTTTCTGAAGACCGGAATCGATAGCATCCGGTTTGTAGTAGGCCCAGACCATGGCAACAAACCAGCCAATCCCCATGGTGATCAGACCGATCCAGCCTAGCGCAGAGATGGCTTCAGATTGCGGATGGTTTCGCTTTCTGGCGATGTCACCAGGCATGTTTCCCAGATAGACCACCAGCCAAATGACAAACCCAAGCAGAATGGCCATGACGATTAGTGCAAAAATATCAAGAATCATAATATGAGTCCGAATTGTGAATGATCAGATTAACATTTTTATGTCAGCATTGTGATTACTTTGTTTGCTCGGAAGCCTCACTGAGCAACAAATTCAGACGAATTACATTCTGGTTCATTACGGAAAAGTAGTTTCCTTGATCAGGCAAGTTTCCAGCTGGATTGAACTCCATGGAAACCACACCCAGCTGCTCAAGTTTATTCTTTACAGAGTCAATTGGTGATGCTTCCCATAGCATCAAAGTGGCCGGGTGCTCCCTTAGCAGGTTGCCAAAGCCGATCCATTCCTTTGTGCCCGGTTCAACTTCCGGTTCCCAGTGCATGCTGCGGCCATTGATACGATAACGGTGTTGCAAATATTGATATACCGGGTGGGAAAATATGATGGGCTGATCACCCAAGCGGCTGAAAGCCTGTGCCAATGACTGGTCCAATTGACCCAGTTGCAGCTTTAGTTCTTCAAAGTTAGTATTGAATAACCCGGCTTGTTTTGGCTCAAGTTGTGATAAACCCTGCATTATCGAGCGTGCCTGTTCAATTGCCAGTTGCGGGTCCAGCCAGGTTGTGAAGGCTGTTCCTTCGTGTGAATGCTTGCCTGCCGGACCGTGTTGATGAATCGCTTCGTTCTCAATGGGCAACAGCATTGCCTGAACATTTGTGGTCGTATCCAATAGTTGTCCCCCCGGAAGGGTGGTAAATGCCAGCCATGACTCGTAGCCAGCGCCATTCAGTATGAGCAGGTCCGCTTTCTGTAAATCAGCTGATTGCTGTCCACCCGGCGCCCACATTGCCGGATCTCCGTCAATTTCAGGGAAGCGCACATCGATGACATCACCCGCTATTTTCTGGGTGAAAAAATACAAGGGGTAGTTAGAGGCAATTACAACCGGCGCGCCTTGCACTGCATTTGCATCAATCCCATCCGACTGCTTTTCAGTACAGGCGGTCAACAGGACAAAGGTGATAAAAAACAGGATGTATTTCATAGCATCATCAGAGGGTCATGAAGGTAAGTAGAATTTCAGTCGCGTAAGTTCGTGCCACCCAGGTCATGAGCGTTGCCAGCAGCAAACTGCCGAGCAACACAAACCCCAATTCAGAGGCTACCAGCGTGGCGACAAACCCCCTGGAGGCACCCATACGTTTCAGTGTATAAAACTCGCCGCGTCTCAATTGTTGGGAGAGCAAAAACACCAGCGTGATCACAGCCACAGTGGCCAAGCTCAGCATCGCCATACCAAGAATCACATAATTCTGAACAGTAAACACTGTATTCAACAACTCACCCAGCACCTGCCCCGGTATGACCAATTGTCCGCCTATGGTACCTTCCTGAAAGCGGCCTCGTAACAAGGTGCTGTCCTTTTCATTGGCGGGCACTGCAATAACGGCACTTAACGGAAATCCGGTTGTATCTCCGTGGAAATGAAACTCTCGCACATTTTCTGTCGTGATCTCGTTGTACTGAACCAATGAGGCGTTGGCGGTGATGGACTCCTTGCTGCGGTTCAAAACAGCACTGCCGGCAGTGGCTTCTTGCAGATCCTGGTGGCCATGTCCCAGGCCCTGAATTACCCAAGTTGTACGAATATCCACAAACACCGCGTCATCGTCGGCTGACGCGCTGGATTCCAGCACACCGACGATATTCATCTTCAGCGGATAGACACCCGCCAGGTCAAAAACTGTTTCCGGTGATGACACCAGGCTGTCACCCACACCGACTTGCAGTGAACGGGCGACATTTACGCCTACGACACATTCACCCAATAACCCCATCATGCGGCCATCACTCAACTGGAGCTTGCGGAAAGAAAAGTAATCCAGATTCGTACCCACAATGGGTGCGCCACGTGTCTGAAAACGGGTGTTGAGGGGGATAGGGCTTGCAAGACCGGTTTCATCAATTTCATCAAGCAACTGATGGGGTATTTCCGGTGGTCGCCCTGAGTGAAAGTACAAAGCATTCAGCACCAGTTCCAACTCACTTCCCTTCGCGCCGATCAACAAGGGAGTCTGTTCCGCACGGGCGGTCAGGGCCTTTGCACTATCAGCGACCAGCAGACGTGTGGCTGATGGCAGAAACATCATCAGGGTAACGGAAGCCAGTAAAACCACTGTTTTCAAACGGTGATGAGCCAGGTAACGCCAGCCGAGAAGCAATGCGCCTTTCATGTTCCGGCCCCGGTGAGCTCTTCGAAATTGATCACCCGGTCAAAAGCATCTAACAGGCTCTGGTCGTGGGTAACCATCAACAGGGTACTTTTTTCCGCCTTTGCCTGTTGTATCAACAGGTCCACGACGTTTTGTTTGTTAACC
>JAOUCZ010000186.1 GCA_029859505.1 Lysobacterales bacterium
CCTTGTCATTGAAGATACGGATACCCCGAACACCGCGTACATTACCGCGCGCATTGGGATCATGGTACAGCGATGGTTCAACCGGAACATTGGGTACTTCCCTTATGATGCTCTTGCTTTCCCAATGCAGTTTGAACAGACTGCCACCCTCACTCACAGGTGCGGCCCTGGCTACTGTTCCAAAGTAAATATCCATACCGCTCGCCTGCTCTTTCAACACAATAAAGTCAGGTAGTTTAGCTGAATAACGTCTGGACAAAAACTCCCGTGATTGCGCTCAATGGCTAGTGATACAATCCGGGTGTTCATTGGGTTAATACTAAAAAGCAGCAGAATGTTCTGACCATGAAAGCACCAGGCAATACCGAACCAGGACAACAGCCCAGACGGTTCCTGTTCTATCTTGAACAGGACTATTCGTTTGCAGTATTGCGTCCCTTACAAAGTGCCGCCCGCAAACGCGGTCATGAGGTCCGCTGGTTATTGGTCGAAAATGCCTCCCCGAAGTTACTGGAACCGGGTGAAGAATTGGTGCCGAATATTTCTGAGGCAATTGCATATAACCCGGATGCGGTTTTTGCACCCGGTGACCAGATGCCAGGCTTCATTCCTGGACTTAAAGTACAGGTCTTTCACGGTCTCAATGAAGATAAACGTGGCATAGATTACAAGGAACGGGGACTATTTGACCTTTATTGTACGGAAGGCCCTATACGCAGCGCGATGCTCGAACCATTTCAACGAAAACGCCGCTATTTTGAAATTCGTGAAACAGGATGGCCAAAGCTGGATGCTATTCTGAATCCGGATTTGGAAAGAGAAACCTACGACCGGCCACAGATACTTTTTGGCTCAACCTTCACACCTCGTTTATCCGGCGCGGAAGCGTTGTATCCTGAAATTAAACGCCTTTCAGAAACCGGCGAATGGCAATGGCTAATCACACTGCATCCTAAAATGGCGAGAGAAACGGTGGATCGTTACTGTTCACTGGTAGGCGAACATTTGTCCTTTCATAATACCGGCGATGTACTGGATTTATTACAACGCGCGGACGTGATTGTCAGCGATAACTCTTCAATCTTGCAGGAATTTCTATTATTGAAAAAACCGGTGGTTACCTACAGAAACCGGGATCCCCAGGAATGCATGATTAATATCACCGAGGCCAGCAAACTGGAAAAGGCCGTTCGACAGGCACTGCAACCGGGAACAGCTTTGCTTAAGGCGATTGAGGAATATGGGCCGTCAATGACTCCATTTCTTGATGGTGCTTCCTCAGACCGGGTGCTGGATGAAGTAGAGGAAATGTTTCAAAACGGCTGGAAAAATACCAAACCGGCCAACCGGTGGCGTAATTTCAGGATGCGTCAACGCCTGAATTACAAGAAATAGCTTCAGGAATAATCACCAACCCCGAATCAACAAACAAAAAAAACCCGGCAGTAGATACTGCCGGGTTTTTAATACTTAACAGTTAGAGATCAGTGCCTCAACTCAACCCGACGGTTAGCCGCACGTCCTGCTTCTGTTCCATTATCAGCCACCGGGTCAGTCTCACCATAACCCTTCACAAAAATGTTAGCCGCAGTTGCACCGTTAGCAATCAGGTAGTCAGCTACAGACTGAGCACGACGTTTTGAAAGTCCCATGTTGTAATCATCGTTACCTATGCTATCGGTATGGCCCGCAATCTCGACTTTCAGATCGGAATGACGTTTCAGAATCTTAACAGCTTCGTCAAGACTGGCGGTTGAATCTGCGGTCAGCTTGGCAGAATCAAATTCGAAGTTAACACGTTCGAGTTTGTACTCAGCTTCAAGTGTGCAACCGTAATTATCAACAGGCCTGCCCGCTGGTGTGGATGGGCATTTGTCTTTACTGTCTACAACACCATCACCATCACCGTCCAATTCACAACCATACTGGTCTACCTTCGCACCAGCTGGAGTTCCGGGACAACGGTCACGGCTGTCGCCAACACCATCGCCATCGCTGTCAATTTCACATCCGCGCTCATTGACCGTGACACCCTGTGGTGTTCCCGGGCATTCGTCCAGACGGTCAACAACGCCATCGCCATCACTGTCTATTTCACAACCACGTTCATCAACAATGCCGCCTTCCACGGTTCCACGGCAATCGTCTTTGTAATTCTTTACGCCATCAGCATCTGTGTCTCCCCATGCGCAGATCGCTCCGCCAACAAGAAAACCACCGGCACCAACAGCTATAGCGGAATCAAAATCATCCGTTGCGCCCGCTGCTATACCCGCTGCCGCACCTGCTGCTGCACAATTTCCCCACTGGTCGTACCAGCCTGTTTTACCCGGACCTGAAGCACAGGCACTGAGTAATAATGACAACACAACTGCAACTAAACCCAACTTATAATTTTTCACTTCTCTCATCCTCCAAAATAATAAAAACTGCACCCTCGTCTCACACGGTATTATATATGACTAAATGTCGCAAACTCACTCTTTGTCTTGAAATTGACAGTCTTTCACAAAAATATCATCACCCGGGCTTTGAATTCGCTGCTGGTAATAAAAAAATCAGTTACTTCGGGGTATCCTGGCAACAGGGTATAACAGATATTGCTCATCATAAAATGGCGTCTGCTCATAAAACCACATTAAACGCTGCTGCTGGCTCGCCGCAAAACCCTCATCACTGGCCAGCTTTTGCTCAAACCGGCTTTTCAATTCTGCATCACTATCCAGCATTCTTTGTGCAAGGGGCTCCAGTACATAGGCTTCTGCGTACTCGGTTCGGCTAAATATTTCCAGAAAGAACCCCCATTGCAAGAAGGAATCCGGTGCCTGTGGTTCCAGCATCAATACTACAAGTTCACCCAAAGACTGATCGGTGCTGATCAGGTAGCTGCCAGCCGGAAAAGTTGTTTCTACCACCTGTTTCACCGGGATACCCGGATCAATTCGAATATGTCCCTCAAACGGATTAGGGGTCCACTGAGAAGGCTTTGCAATACTGGCATCGGGTAAGCGATAGACCTCGGCAGTCGTTGACAGGGGTTGTTTGATCTCATCCACCCTGATGCCATGCATGGCGATGCGGTCGACAATATCTTTCCAGGCAGACGGAACAAGGTATGCAGCGGGCAGCTCAACCATAATCGTGGGTTGGGTTATAAATATCTCGGGAATCGTCTCGGTAACCGCTTGACCTGTCCAGCGAACCACTTCCGCGCCGGAAACCGGACCCTGGAAACGTTCCGAAGCGATGCCTTTGAACGACACAGTCTGAGCAGGCGATGTCTGATCACGTTCAAAAGCGAGGGGGATTGACTTCGGCCGCCGCTGCTGATCTGTTTGGGTGGCCTTGCGTAGTGAGTCCGCCTCCCTGCCAAGTAACTCAAGTGTCTCTGCCAACAATACATACGTTCCAAGTACACGTCTTTTATACGGTTTCAGAGAGTGATTCTCCACCAGGATCGTTGGCAGGTGAGCGGCATCACCATAGCCGTTAGAGAAGCGCGGATTGCCTGACCAGGTCAGTAAGCCATCCTTCATATCCATACCGTTGGCTGCGAAAATCAACCCCCCCGGCTCGTGCCCGTTCTCACTAAGAGCCTGACCGATTGCGGGACGGTAAATATCCTCAATCCAGTTCCCGATAGCAGGAGACCAGCCATTACGACCATTGCCACCAAATGTGATGTCATATTGATAATCTGCACCATCAGTTACATGCAAATCCAGATACAAATCAGGCTCCCATTGCCTGAATACCCCTATCAATGCGCGTACCCCCTCTGTATCCAGCTTAGTGAAGTCTCGATTAAGATTCTGATTACGTGCATTGGTTCGCCAGCCCATTTCAACCGGACCGCGCTGATTTATCCTGTTAAAGGCTGATTTACGCTCGTGACCATCAACATTCAATATTGGAATAAACAGGAAACTGGATTCCGCCAAAAGCTCTCTTCGCCTGTCCGCCACCGTCATGTCACGCAATAGCATCATGCCGGCGTCTTTACCGTCAATCTCACCTGCATGAATGCCCGAATGCGCCAATAACAATGGTTTACCGGATTTTTTCATCGCCTGGGCACTGAAAGCCCGGTCTGCACTGGCAATCACCATCCAGATATCCCTTCCCTGCAAACTCTTGCCTATCGTGACCATCTCCAATTCGGGTGCCACAGCTACCAGTCCGCGCAACCAGTCGATGGTCTCCTTATAATCCGGTGTTGCACTCAGCTGTGTGCGTTCGGCAGGCGTAATCCACGGATCATCAGTTTCAACCATCAATGACTCGCTTGCTCCGGACCAGTTCTGAACTGGAGGTAACAAAGAATCTGTATCTGAATAAATATCCGGCTTACCCGAAGCGGGTGAAACCGCGCTTAATTGTGCCAGCAGCACGAATAGAGATAGCTTGGCCCGTGGGCTCATTTTCGTAGTAACTCCTGTTATAACCCTCAATCCCGGGTTGTCTTTAAAGCAAGGGTGTGATGTAGCTCTCTATCTCGCGTCTCAATGCAGCATCCGGCAACCGTCCCCCGGCACTAAGCTTAAGTAGATCCCGTCTCGAAAAACTCATTTTTCTTCTGCTTCACTGATGGCGAGCTTTTCCTGTCCTGAACCCAGTTTAAGGGCCAATAACGTCCATAGTCCAGCTACCGGGGCGGCGGTCAACGCAATGGCACCGATTGACAGACCCAGGGCTGCCAGGCCTGTATAAATCCAGCCGCTTAGCAGGTCACCGCCACGATAGACCGCGGCATCAAGGAAAGGCTTCGATTTGTACTTTGCCTCCCTGTCCAGAACTGTCCACAAAATTTCACGGGCCGGCTTGGTCAAACCGTAGCGCCCCGCGCGGTAAATGACCTGTATAACCACCAACACCGTTAACGTCGGGTAAAGACCCAGCAATACAAATCCCAGTGCCATCAACATAGGTACAATAGCCAGTGTCAACCCGACACCAAGCCATTTAATGATACGCGCGGTCAGATAGACCTGAAAAACGATGGTCAATGCGCTTACCACAAGGTCAACCCTGGCATAAAATGCTGTTCTTTCACCCCGATCAGCAAATGCATCGGCCACCAGGCTAGCCTGCTGGAAATACAACATGGTCGATACAAACGTCATCAGTGCGATAAATGCCGCGATGCCCATCAGGTAACGTGATGAAAAAACCGCCTGCATGCCACTCCAGGCATTACCTGCAATCACTTTCTGAGCCTCGCCTGGAATGGACACTGAACCGGTATTAAAGCGCTGATGCAGAGACCGCGCACACCAGGATGCTGCCTCAAGCGGAATACAGGCCAGTAAAAGCAACGAAAAGACCGGTAGATTTTCAGCCAGCACAGAGGTGACAGCGGAGCCAGCCATGCCGCCCAGCGAACTGCCAACGGCAATAAAGCTGAATAACCGTTTACCCTGGCTGTTATCGAAACAATCCGACATGAATCCCCAGAAAACTGTCACGACAAATAATGCAAAAACGCTGCTCCAGACGTAAAACACACGATCAATCCAGGGTCTTGACTCAGGAGGCAGAAAAACCAGGCAGGCCCAGAAAACCACCAGGCAGGCTATAAAGAACCGATTGGCCAGCGGCACAAAAACACCCCGGGAGAATCTTGAAGCCAGCCAGGAGTATGCAGGCACGGCCAGCATCATCACGAAGAACACCGCGGTCCAGAGCAATTGCAGGTTGCCCCGGTCAGCCGATGAAATCTCATCCCTTACAGCACGCAGGATGTAGTAGGAAAACATGATAAAAAAACCATAAGCCGTGGCTATTAACAGCCCCTTCAACTCGCGGCTATCACGTATGTCAACGAACTTGTCTATCAGCGCTCTAAGCAAGAATGTTCTCCATTTGCTACCTTTTTACTCTGAATTGTTTGATTCACGGGCCTGGATTTTCACACGGTTAAATCCCGGCAACAATTTAGCTCGCTTGATCCTGATCATTTTTTTTATGTTCTTTCCGTTTATACTCTCCTAATCTAAACGAAGGTGCCGTGCTTGTCAGCATTCAACCTGGTAATTACACAACGGGAGTCAAAATTGAAAATTATTAAACGGAACGGTCTTCGTCGTGGTGGCTTCGCCGGATTACGTGAAACCCGCCTCGTAATGAGCCCCAACCTCTTCCGCGGACACCGTGAGGCCGGTACTTCAACCGGAATTGGCAAATTTTGTTACTTGGCCGATGCCAGTTTTTTACCTCATGGTGAAACACGAATGCACACTCACAAGGAAATAGATGTTATTTCAATCATGGTGGAAGGACGGATCCGCCATGAGGGATCGATGGGGGATGGTCACGAATTACTCGAAGACGATATACAGGTTCAACGCGCCGGTAATGAAGGCTTCAGTCACAATGAAATCAACCCGGATAATGCGAAAAACCGAATGATCCAGCTCTGGATGATTCCGGAAGACCAGGAGGAGCCTGCAGCATATCAAAAATTCAAAGCCGAGACTGACAAGCGTACCCGCGTTTACGGCGGCTCGTCTGATCAGGAAAAAACATTTACCGCACGTACCATGATCGATGTTGCTCATGTTAATGCCGGCGATAGTGTCAACCAACCCGGCAGAAGTTTGGTGTATGTGACCAAAGGTGTAGGCAGCTATAATGGTGAAACCCTTAGAGAGGGCTATCTTATAGACACCAGGGACTTCGACTATAAGGCTAAAACCGATAGTAAACTGATACTGGCATACGAAACTTAAGCTTAGACAGAACATCCGGCTCGTCGACTTGTATCACGTATATAGATCCAATTGCCCGGTAAAAACCAGCAGATGTGCTGAAGATTGGATCAGGACATCAGCTTTGGTTTGACCCTCTTTTACTTTTACCCCTACAATAGAGAAACGTAGCAGGCATTTTTCAATGCCTCCAGACAATTTCTTATAAGAGGTACGATGGTTATGCAATGTCCTAAATGTTCAGGTGAAATGGAACTCGTTCGTTATAACCAAATCGAGGTGGATCGTTGCACTTCGTGTGGGGGACTCTGGTTCCAACCGGATGAACTACGCAATCTTCGTGATGATATTTGGATGGCTGATTATATTATCGACAGTGGTGATAAGGCTGCCGGTAAGAAGGCCAACGCCATGAAAGAATATCCTTGTCCCGAATGCGGCGAGCCTATGCTTCAGGAATTTGATCACGAGCAACCACACATCACCTATGAATCCTGCCCCAATGGTCATGGCACCTATTTGGATTCCGGTGAATTTACCGACCTGGTACGTAAAACATTCTGGGACAAATTCAAACGTGCAAAAT
>JAOUCZ010000187.1 GCA_029859505.1 Lysobacterales bacterium
TCTATTTCATCGTCTATATTGCCGCCTCTCTTTACCTGGCGTTGTGGGTTCTGCCGGTGTTGATTTCCACCCTGACCCCTTTCAAATATAAAGATGTCTTCAGTTATACAAAAGAAGCACTATTGACCGCTTTCTTCACACAGAATGTTTTCATCATCCTGCCGATGCTGATTGATGCCAGCAGAAAGCTCTATGAAGATTATGGGATCAGTTCAGACGACACCAATTCACTGAGTGAGGTCATTGTACCGGTGACCTTTAACTTCCCCAATACCGGTAAGTTGCTTTCACTATTATTCGTTCCATTCGCAGCCTGGCTTGCCGGTTCGCCTATGGAGCTTGGCAGTTACCCCAACTTTTTACTCTCGGGTCTGGCCAGCTATTTTGCCAAGGCTCAGCTAGCCCTGCCGTTCCTGCTTGATCTGCAGAAGCTCCCACAGGATCTTTTCCAGTTGTACATTCCAACGGGAATCATCAATGGGAAATTCGATACCATGGTGTCTGCGATGAACCTTCTCGCCTTCAGTGTGATAGGTACCGCAGCGCTAACCGGGCACCTCAAGCTCAGTTTCAGAAAACTGGTGCGTTTCTTCGTGCTATCCATTGTGCTACTCGTTCTCACAGTGCTCGGAACCCGGGTGTTTCTTAATGCCGTGATTGATACGAGCTATCACAAGGATAAGGTCATTATGGGCATGAGCCTGATACTGCCTGCAGTTGAAACCACCGTTCATGAGCGTGACCAGGTACCTATATTGCAAAACAGACAGGATTTGCCTGAAGATTTTTCGGTGCTTGAGCAAATCACCGAAAGAGGCGTGTTACGTGCGGGTTATGTGCCGGGCCGGCTTCCTTTTACGTTTAAAAACGAGCAGGGTGAACTGGTCGGATTTGACGTTGAAATTCTGAATCTTCTTGCGACCGAAATGGGGGTTGAACTGGAGTTCGTCCCGGTCACGTGGGAGACACTATTTACACAGGTTAATAGTGACCAGGTTGATATTGTGGGCACCGTGCCGCTGACCACTGAGATCCTGGTAAACATGACCCTGACCGATCCTTATCTTGAAGGTGAATTGAGTGTTGTAGTCAGGGATCACCGGCGAAACGACTTTGCACAGCGTGAGAGATTATTGAAGCAGCGTGAACTGACGATTGCTTACCCGGGGCCGGTTGGTTATATCAGGAATCCGATCGAGGCATCTATTCCCCAGATCGATTTTACATGGATAGAGATCGCTGACCTCAATGAATTCTTCCGACAGGAGGGCGAACAGGTTGACGCCTTGATCGTGCAAGCCGAAATTGGCACAGCCTGGACACTATTGCACCCGGAATACACGGTGGTTACTTTCGAGTCATCGAAATTGCATATTCCCGCTGGATTCGCAGTTTCGGAAGGCCAACTGGAGTTTGCTTCCTTACTGAGCCGGTGGATTGCTGCAAAGAAATCCACCGGAGATATCCAGGCAGCGTATGACTATTGGATACTTGGTCAGGGCGCTGAGAAAAAGGAACCCCGCTGGTCAATCAAGAAAGATATTCTAGGCTGGTGACAGGGTTGCAGGTGCTTTACTCTTCCGGTGCTATGCTAAGCGCCAGTCCTTCATGCTCAGGCAGCAACTGTATCTGACAGCTTAGCCGTGAGTTGTCTTTCGTATTATCGAATTCATCCAGCAGATCTTGTTCATCCGAATCCGCCTGTCTGAGTTTACCTGGCCAATCCTTATCCAGGTAAACGTGGCAGGTACCACAAGAGCACAATCCACCACAGATGGCCGGTACACCCCACTCGTGTTCCCGCAGTGCTTCCATCAGGCTGTCACCTTCACGTGCTTGTATTTCATGAACCTGGCCATCCAGGTCTTTTACCGAAATATTTATCAAAACAATTCCTCTTTATTGAGTTTTTCAGGCTGTTTTTACTTTTTGCGGATGGGATTATATTTGTTTATGCGCCGGAATGGGGGTAAATTGCCTGAAAATTTTATAGATTGAAAGGATCAGTCATGCACTCTTCAGGCGAGGCCCCGGCAGTTATCGTTTCATCGGCAGTTCGGAAATTTGCGGATACCCCTGGTGGGCTTTTGCCGCTGTTGCATGAAATCCAGGCCGGTCTTGGTTTTATTCCCAGCGATAGCGTGGTGACAATTGCCAGTGGTATGGGTCTTTCGAGGGCGGAAGTCCATGGTGTTATCAGTTTTTACCACGATTTCCGTGATAAACCCGGAGGTCAAAAAACAATTCATGTCTGCCGTGCCGAGGCCTGCCAGGCAGTTGGCTCTCGTCAACTCGAAGCACATGTCAAAACCCGTCTGGGTGTTGATTACGGTGAAACAACGGTGGACGGGCGATTTACATTGGAACCGGTTTATTGCCTCGGCAATTGTGCCTGCGGACCTTCGGTTCGTATTGCTGATGATGTGTTTGCACGGGTGGACGCTGATCGTTTTGACGAACTGCTGGGTGATATCTGACCATGGTGAAGATTTATATTCCGGCAGATACCACGGCTTGTGCACTGGGTGCAGACAAGGTCGCAGCAGAAGTCGCTTTACAGGCGCAGAAGCGGGGGCTGGATGTCGAACTCAAACGCAACGGGTCACGTGGTGCATTCTGGCTTGAGCCATTGCTGGAGATTGAATCGGGTGAAGATCGTTTTGCTTTCGGACCGGTGTACCCCGGTGATGTTGCCGGTTTGCTGGACGCCGGGTTACATGAGTCATCAGAGCATCCACTATTTTTGGGGAGGGTGACAGATATTGAATGGTTATCCCGGCAGGACCGGCTGACCTTTAGCCGTGCAGGTGTCATAGATCCGCTAAGCCTCGATGAGTACAGGCGTGAGGGAGGATACGAGGGTCTTGACAAGGCGCTGGCTATGACAGCCGGGGAAATTGTCGAAGCTGTCACAGACTCCGGATTACGTGGCCGCGGCGGAGCCGCTTTTCCAACCGGGATTAAGTGGCGCACCGTGTTGAACACGCCATCAGATCAAAAATACGTCACGGCAAACGCGGATGAGGGAGATTCCGGCACCTTCGCCGATCGTCTGCTGATGGAAGCCGATCCTTTCCAGTTGATTGAAGGCATGACAATTTGTGCCCTGGCGGTCGATGCAACACAGGGCTACATCTATTTGCGTTCCGAATACCCCAAAGCGCTGCAGGTATTGAATCAGGCCATTGCAATCGCTGAAGCTGCGAATCTTTTGGGGAGCGATATTTGCGGTAGCGGGCGTGATTTCCATCTGCAAATCCGGGTCGGTGCAGGTGCTTATATTTGTGGTGAGGAAACCTCCATGCTTGAAAGTCTGGAGGGAAAGCGCGGCCTGGTCCGTTTCAAACCCCCATTACCGGCCATTGAAGGTTTATTTGGGGAACCCACAGTGGTCAATAACGTATTGACCCTGGCGGCTGTGTCAACGGTGCTGGCAAAAGGCGCAGCGTATTATCAGGACTACGGTAGTGGCCGTTCACGTGGAACCCTGAGCGTACAACTATCGGGAAATATTCGTCGCGGGGGGTTGGTAGAGATACCTTTTGGTGCAAGTTTGCGCGAACTGGTTGAAGATTTCGGTGGCGGTACTGCCAGCGGCAGACCGGTGCGGGCGATCCAGGTGGGTGGACCACTGGGCGCATATCTACCGGAGTCACAGTGGGATACACCTCTCGATTACGAGGCATTTACAGACGTTGGAGCGATGCTTGGTCATGGCGGGGTCGTGGTTTTTGATGACAATGTCGATATGTTGGAACAGGCCCGTTTTGCCATGGAGTTTTGTGCCGTGGAATCCTGTGGTAAATGCACACCCTGTCGCATCGGGTCCGTCAGAGGGGTGGAGCTAATTGATAAGATTGGGAAAAATGATGGCAGGTCGGCCAATCTTGAATTGTTAGAGGCATTGTGTGAAACAATGGATGTGGGTTCGCTGTGTGCAATGGGTGGATTAACGCCGATGCCTGTTCGCAGTGCACTAAAGCATTTTCCTGGAGATTTTGAACGCGGCACCGGAAACGGTATAGAGAGATAAATGGATGTCTGAACTGCCAAAAGCTATTGACGACCTGGGAACACCCCGGCCACGTGCTGTAACCAAGCAGGTAAGTATGATAATCAATGGCCGGCAGTTACAGGTCGAAACGGGTAGTTCCGTGATGCGTGCGGCGGCACTTGCCGGTATCAATATACCCAAACTATGTGCCACGGACAGTCTTGATGCGTTTGGCTCCTGTCGAATGTGCCTGGTCGAAATTGAGGGTCGTAAAGGGTTGCCGGCGTCGTGCACGACACTGGTCGAGGAAGGCATGGTGGTGAGTACGCGCACTGGTAAATTGGATAAAGTGCGTAGAAATGTTCTGGATTTGTATATTTCAGACCATCCGCTTGATTGTGTGACCTGTCCAACCAATGGTGATTGTGAATTGCAGGATGTGGCAGAAGACCTGGGTGTTGAACAAAGCCGTTATGGGCTAAGCGGTAGCAATCACCTGCAGGCTGCCAAAGATGAATCCAATCCGTACTTCACATTTGACCCGTCGATGTGCATTGTCTGTTACCGCTGTGTGCGCGCCTGCGATGACATACAGGGCACATTCGCACTGACGGTGGATGGTCGTGGTTTCGAGTCAAAAATCACTGCCGGACAAATGGAATCATTCATGGAATCGGAGTGTGTTTCCTGTGGTGCCTGTGTCAATAGTTGTCCTACCGCGGCACTTGAGGAAAAATCGGTCATCAAGATGGGGCTGCCGGAGAAAAGCACGGTTACAACCTGTGCCTATTGTGGCGTTGGCTGTGCGTTCAATGTTGAAACACGCGGTAACCAGGTTGTGCGTATGACACCTTATAAGGACGGCGCGGCCAATGAGGGTCACGCCTGTGTCAAAGGACGTTTTGCCTTTGGTTATACCAGTCACAAAGACAGAATCACCACCCCGATGATCCGCGACAGCATCGATGAGGCCTGGCGTAAGGTCAGTTGGCAAGAGGCAATAGAGTTCACCGCCCGGCGTTTTCGTGAAATCCAGGCTGAACATGGCAAAGACAGTATTGGCGGAATTACAAGCTCACGTTGTAGTAATGAGGAGACCTACCTTGTTCAGAAACTGGTCCGAGCCGGGTTTGGAAATAACAATGTGGATACCTGCGCCCGTGTCTGTCATTCACCCACTGGTTACGGTTTAAAGACCACGCTGGGCGAGTCTGCCGGCACCCAGGCTTTTGATTCGATTGCAAGTACCGATGTCGTAATGCTGATAGGGGCCAACCCGACAGACGCGCACCCGGTGTTTGCCTCGCGTCTCAAACGACGTCTTCGCGAAGGTGCGCAAATAATCGTGGTTGACCCCCGGAAAACCGAGTTGGTCGATAGTCCTCATATCCGAGCGGCCCATCACCTGCAACTGTTACCGGGCAGTAACGTGGCTTTTGTCAATGCCATGGCCCACGTGATCGTGACCGAGGGTCTGGAGGATGAAGCATACATTCATGAGCGTTGTGAAATTGAGGCCTGGCAGCATTGGTCGGAATTTATACGTGGTGAGGAGAACTCCCCGGAAAGTCTTCAGTCAGTAACCGGTATTCCTGCAGAAGAATTACGTGCCGCAGCAAGACTATTTGCAAAGGCCGGCAATGCAGCTATTTATTATGGTCTGGGTGTCACAGAACACAGCCAGGGCTCGACCACCGTGATGGGTATCGCCAACCTGGCCATGGCTACCGGCAACCTGGGGCGTGAAGGTGTGGGTGTCAATCCGCTGCGTGGGCAGAATAATGTACAGGGTTCCTGCGATATGGGTTCCTTTCCGCATGAATTGCCCGGCTATCGGCATATTTCCGACGCGGATGTGCGAGGTCTTTTTGAAAACGAGTGGCAGGTAAAACTTCACCCGGAGCCTGGTTTGCGTATCCCGAACATGTTTGATGCGGCCATCAGTGGTGATTTCAAAGGGCTGTACTGTCAGGGTGAGGATATTGCCCAGTCTGATCCCAATACCCATCACGTCGAGGCAGCCCTGAAAGCACTCAAATGCCTGGTGGTACAGGATATCTTTCTGAATGAAACGGCACGTTTCGCACATGTTTTTCTTCCGGGTTCGACCTTTCTTGAAAAGAACGGCACATTCACCAACGCTGAACGGCGTATCTCCAGGGTGCGAAAGGTTTTACCTTCAAGAAGCGGTAAAGAGGATTGGGAAATCACCGTCGATCTTGCCAAGGCGTTGGGTTACCCAATGGATTACTCGCATCCGTCTGAGATCATGGATGAAATTGCACGTTTGACACCGACATTCAGCGGCGTGAGCTACGCCAAGCTGGATTCGCTTGGCAGTATTCAATGGCCTTGTAATGAAGCTGCACCCGAGGGCACGCCCACCATGCACGTGGGTGAGTTTGTACGTGGCAAGGGCTATTTCGCGATCACCGGCTTTGTGCCTACCAGCGAACGGTCAACACGTAAATACCCATTATTACTAACCACTGGAAGAGTCCTGAGTCAGTACAATGTGGGTGCGCAGACGCGGCGCACAGAAAACACCGTCTGGGCGGATCAGGATCTGCTTGAAATTCATCCGGTGGATGCCGAAGACCGTGGGATCAGTACAGGCGATTGGGTTGGAATCAGGAGCCGGGCCGGTGATACGGTTTTGCGGGCCGAGGTGACTGAGAAAGTTCAGCCTGGTGTTGTCTATACCACCTTTCACTTCCCGCTGACCGGTGCCAACATTGTCACCACCGAGAATTCTGACTGGGCCACCAACTGTCCCGAGTACAAGGTCACTGCGGTGCAGGCGACACGTGTTACCCAGCCCTCTGAGTGGCAAAAACAACAAGAGGTTTTCAACCGGCAGCAAAAAGCCCATCTGGATAAGGCACGGAGGTCCGGTGCCTGACGCGGTGAACACATAGTGTCAGTTTCACGCCAGGTTCCGGTCATCAACTGGGTGAATGGTGTTCGTCGCAATTGCGATGATGAAGTGGCAGCAGAAGTTCCAGTTGCCTTGTCCTACAACAAACAATCCCATGTCGTCATGATGGTAACGCCCACGGCGCTTGATGACTTTGGCGTCGGGTTCAGTCTGACCGAGGGAATTATCGACCAGGTCGCGGATATATTGGATGTATCCGTAATAGAGCGGGAAAATGGTCTGGAAGTGGCCATGAAAGTCAACGAGGATATTTTTGCGAGGCTCGCCGGGCAGCGACGCAACCTGACGGGCCGAACCGGCTGTGGTCTTTGCGGTGCAGAATCGCTCGATCAGGCCATGCGTAAG
>JAOUCZ010000188.1 GCA_029859505.1 Lysobacterales bacterium
CACCCACATCACAGTAGGACTACTCTGAATAAGCGAACGCGCTTCACTTCATAAACAATTCTGAAATCAATCTCACTTACATCGTTTCTGGCTATAATCCCCAAATAGACTGTACTTCCCATACCCTTGGGTACCAACGACAACAAGGATGAATCACATGGATCTGAATATTGCAGGCCGTAAGGCCATTGTTTGCGCCTCCAGCAAGGGCTTGGGAAAGGCCTGTGCACTGGCTCTCGCTAAAGAAGGGGTTGATGTCTGGATCAGCGCACGCACAAGTGGCCCATTGCAGGCGGCCGTTGAAGAGATCAATGCCGCCGGTGGTGGCAAAGCTACGGCCATTACTGCCGATGTCACCAGCGATGATGGGCGCGCTGCCCTGTTTGAGGCCTGCCCTGCCCCGGATATTCTAATCAACAACGCCGGCGGACCGGCGCCCGGAGACTTTCGGAACTGGGATCAGAAGGACTGGTTTGATGCCATAAATAACAATATGTACAGCGCCATTGACATGATTAAGCGATCACTCGACGGCATGATCGAGCGGCGCTTCGGTCGTATCGTCAACATTACCAGTGTTGCCGTAAAGGTGCCGGTAACAGTACTGGGTCTTTCTAACGGCGCACGTGCAGGATTGACCGGCTTTGTTTCCGGAATCGCCAGGGAGCCTGCACAGCATAATGTCACGATCAACAACCTGCTACCTGGTTACATTGCAACTGACCGTATGTGGTCGGTTCTTGAAGCCGGGGCCAAACAGTCGGATACTAATCTGGAAGTCTTCCAAAAAAACCTATTTGGAAAAATTGGCGCCCAGCGTCCCGGAGAACCTGACGAATTCGGTGCAACATGTGCCTTTCTCTGCAGCCAACAAGCAGCCTATATCACGGCACAAAACATATTGATGGACGGAGGACTTTACCCGGGTACCTTTTGAGCCGGGAAGCTGATAAATGATAAGAAAAGGCCTCAAACCCGGGCTTAAATTCGGTTTGGATACGCCTGGTGAAGGCGAGATCTTCCGAAGAGTCCTGCCATTCAGGCGCTCATGGATTGCCATAGCCGTACTGGCGGCTTTTGATGCCGCATTTATCATTCCTGCTGTGATCACCTTCAGGCAGGCGATATCTGAATGGAGTAACTTTGACTCCCTCTTCGACCTCGTCGCAGCAATATTCTTGAGCGCCTGGATAATTGGCTGGATGATCGCTCCGTTGGTTCTGACTGCGATCCTCTTACTATTGATATCAGGAAGAGAGACACTCAAAGCCGGACCTGGGAAAGTTGAGATTTTTTTGGGGATACCCTTAGTGGGTGTCACGGCCCGTTACGATGTGTCAAAGATGCGAAATTTGCGCTTCGAGCATCCACCGAAGAAGTCCGGCAAGGCGTGGCGCGGCCCACACGTGGCATTTGATTACGGTGCCAACACCATTGCTTTCGGCTCTAATATACGCAGTGATGAAGTGGCAGAGCTTAGAAGCCAGTTAGAGCTCGTGACCGGTGCAAAGATACGCCGGGGTGAGGCTTTTGAAGAGGAAACTATTGAGAAGTGGGAACTCGATGCAGAGACTGCTTCTCCGTTACCAATTGCAACAGCGGCACCTTTCAACGAACCTCTTTCGCTGACTTCCCCAACGACGCTGGTTTTGATCATCGCCAACCTTGTTCCTGTTGCCGGTAGTGTGTTTCTGGATTGGAAGCTGAGCGATGTGATGCTGCTTTACTGGGCGGAAAGTGCTGTGATCGGCTTTTTTAATGTTTGTAAGATTTTCGTCATTGACCGCTGGGCAGCGCTGTTTGCCGGTCCCTTTTTCGCCGCACATTTTGGTGGCTTCATGGCTGTCCACTTCCTGTTTATCTATTCGATTTTTATAGAGGGTATGGATGAACAAGGCTCATCCGGCGGTGATCTTGCAGAAGTTGCCCTGCTCTTTTCCAGTCTGTGGCCCGCCCTGGTCGCATTGTTTCTCAGCCATGCGTACTCCTTTTATGCGAACTTCCTTGCCCGCGGGGAATACCGTGGAAGAACAGTCAAAGACCAGATGTCAGAGCCGTACAGCCGGATTATTTTCATGCAAATGGTGTTGATCTTCGGTGGTGGCCTGACCATGATGCTGGGCAGTCCTGTACCGGTATTACTGATTATGATCGCCTTGAAAATATTCTTTGATATAAAAGCACACCTCAAACAACATTCAGGCGGCAAGCATGAGAATAGTGCCGCCGCCTGATTGTCATTTCAAAGATGTTGGTCCAGGAGTTACTCACTATCCTCCAAGGCTGCATGGGCTGCTGCCAAACGGGCAATCGGAACACGGAACGGTGAACAGGAAACATAATCGACACCGAGTTTGTGGCACAGGTGGATGCTCTTGGGGTCACCACCATGTTCACCACAGACACCGATCTCCAGATCTTTCCGTACAGAACGTCCTTCCTCAGTTGCAATCTTCATCAGACGACCGACACCATCGGGGTCAATGCTGGCGAATGGATTGTCTTTGAGCAGGCCATCCTGCAGGTACTGCACCAGGAAACCCGACTCAGCATCATCACGTGAAATGCCATAGGTCGTCTGGGTTAGATCGTTGGTACCGAATGAGAAGAACTCAGCTGACTCGGCAATCTTGGCCGCAGTCAACGCCGCCCTGGGAATCTCGATCATGGTGCCGATCAGATACGGAATCTTTGCGTCATACTCCTCCATCACCTGGATCGCTTTGGCTTCGAGAGTCTTGCGCATTACATTGAACTCACTTTCGTGTGACACCAGCGGTATCATCACCTCGGGTCTTACATCAACACCATCGGCAGCACAGCGGCAGGCCGCTTCGAATATAGCTTGAACCTGCATTGAGTAGAGACCTGGGATAGTAATACCCAGGCGCACACCCCTGGTACCCAGCATCGGGTTGGACTCTTCCAGCGCAGTGACACGTGCCAGCAATGTACGCTTCTCTTCGATCTCTTCCAGTGTACGGTCCACGTCCTTGAGGTTGTTAAGGTGCTGCATACGCAACTTGAGATCTGTCAGATCCATCATCAGGTCCGGTGCCGATGGCAGGAACTCATGTAATGGCGGATCCAGCAAACGGATTATTACGGGGTAGCCATCCATGGCACGGAACAATCCTTCAAAATCTGAACGCTGCATAGGTAGCAGCCTGCTAATGGCCTCATTACGCTCCGAGAGAGTGCTGGCCACGATCACTTTTTGCATTATCGGCAAGCGGTCTTCCTGGAAGAACATGTGTTCTGTACGACACAGGCCGATACCTTTTGCACCGTATTGGCGGGCACGTTGGGCATCCTTAGGATAATCTGAGTTTGCACGCACCCCGATTTTGCGAATGTCATCGGCCCACGAAAGTATCTTGATCAGGTATGGGTCATTAAAATCAGGTACCTGGGTCGGCAGCTTGGTGCTATAGATCAAGCCCGTGTTGCCATCGATGGAAAGGTAGTCCCCTTCCTTGATGACCATGTTTTCACCCACCAGCATCTCGTGGTTATCCAGATCGATTTCAATATCGCTGACACCAACAACCGCAGGCTTACCAAACTGTCGTGCAACCAGTGCCGCATGACTGGTACGTCCACCCTTACAGGTGACAACACCCTTGGCTGCGAGCATGCCATGAACATCGTCCGGTTTGGTTTCCGGTCTTACAAGGATGACATTTCTGCCGTCCTCTTTCGCCCAACGCTCGGCGAGACCCGGATCAAATGCGATGATGCCTACTGCGGCACCCGGAGAAACGTTCAGCCCCTTGGCAATGGGTTGTACTTTTTTGAGGGCCTCTGCCTGTAGTTGCGGATGCAGGAAGAAATCAACCTGGTCGGTTTTCACACGTGAAACGGCTTCAGCAATGGTTATCAGGCCTTCATCGACCATATCGACTGCGATGCGGACTTCAGCTTGTGCGGTACGTTTACCATCACGTGTCTGCAGCAACCAGAGCTTACCCTGCTCGATGGTAAACTCCATATCCTGCATATTACGATGGTGTTTTTCCAACCGGCGGGCAATCTGCTGTAACTCTTCATACTGTTTTGGCATATCCCGGGCCAATTGCCTGATGGGCAGGGTCGCGCGTGTTCCGGCAACGACATCTTCGCCCTGTGCATTGATCAGGTAATCGCCTTCCAGTGAGGGTGCGCCATTGGTTGCATTTCGCGACATGAACACACCAGTGGCTGAATCATCACCGAGATTACCGAAAACCATGGTCTGAATGTTCACAGCCGTGCCCAGATCATGCTCGATTCCGGCAGCATTGCGATAATCAAAGGCGCGTTTTCCGTTCCAGGATCTGAATACGGCCTCGGTGGCTTGCTGCAATTGCTCATATGGATCGGTTGGGAATTCCCTACCGGTATAGGATCGAATGATCTCCCTGAATCTCTTCGTAACAGCCTTCCATGCATCTGCATCAAGGCCGGAATCGGCTTCAACCTGGGATTCCCGCCGTTGAGCAGTCAATACTGCTTCAAAAACTTCATCGGGTACGCCCATTACTACGCCGCCGAACATCTGCACCAGTCTACGATACAGGTCATAGGCAAAACGCGGACGCTTGGTCAGCTTCGCCAGGCTTTCTGTAATCTCGTCATTCATACCGATATTAAGAATGGTGTCCATCATGCCAGGCATTGAGAACTTGGCACCCGAACGGCAGGAAACCAGCAAAGGATTATTCGGGTCACCGAAACTTTTACCTGTAATTTTCTCCAGTTCCTTTACAGCAGACAATGACTGGTCCCATAAACCCATAGGAAAATTCTGGTCAGCTGCAAGATAGTCATTACAACCTTCGGTCGTCACGGTGAAACCTGGCGGTACGGGGATACCCAGGCTGGTTGCATCAAACAGGTTGACGCCTTTGCCACCGAGCAATCCGCGCAGGGATTCCCAGTCTCCATCGTATCGTTCCAGGACCTCTTCGATCTCACCAAACAGGTAAACGTATTTTTGTGGTTTTTCCTTTGAAGTCATCCTTCGTCTCCATGCACTAATCAATACAAAATAAAATGACAAAAAATTGCAGTGGTAGACGATATACGGAATCCAAATTATGCATGGTGATTTAGGTCATTTACGATGCATAAGCAGCATGATTTAAGTCAGTTATGGTGTACAAACCGAAAAAAGTTCCAAAAATGCACCTATAGCGGCCTTGGTTCTTTGTACTGAAAACATGACCTATATCATTGTATTCAAGTCTATTTAAACCATAATCTCACCGCGGTTATAACTACAAACAGACCGAGCTTTAAAAATGGGCGCCCAAGTCGGTTATCTAACCGGCAAATTCCTTTTGGAATTCAAAGAAGAGGTTAGACACATGAAAGCAGCAATTATGGAAACGCAACCGGAAATCCAAAATAAAGGTAAAGACCCGATGCCAGAGGCACCGGCGCTCAATCCGCAAAAATACTACCGGCTTCCATGGACGCTAAATGATAATGGCATTTCCTGGCTGGAAGTGACCGATGCCTGTAACCTGACTTGCGAAGGTTGCTATCGTCCTCATATCGACAATCACAAATCACTCGAGCAAATCGCTGAGGAACTGGCTGTATTCAAAAGCCAACGCAACAGCGATTGTATGAGCCTGGCTGGCGGTGACCCGCTGATGCATCCTGAAATTGTTGAAATCGTCCGTATGGTGCGTGAGGGTGGCTGGAAACCGATCATCAACACCAATGGACTGGCTCTCGGCAAAAAATTGCTGATGAAACTCAAGGATGCAGGTGCATCGGGTTTTACTTTCCATATTGATACCACCCAGATCAGGAAAGACTCGGAGGCCGAGAGCGAAGCCGGGCATAACGAGTTACGTACAAAATTTGCCAGGATGGTCGCGGAAGCAGGAGGTTTGACCTGCTCGTTTAACCAAACCGTCAGTGTCAACACGCTGGACCAGGTCAAGGATACGATGGAATGGGCGCTGCAATACCCCGATATCGTGCATACCGTGGTATTTATCTTATTCCGCAGTCCGAGCCTCACAGGTGAATTCGATTTCTATGCCAATGGTGAAAACGTCACCGAGTACGATAATTATGAAGAAACCCCCTGGGGTGGCGACAGCCTGGTAGAAGCACGTCACGTGGTTGCAAAAATCCGTGAGGTTGATCCCGAGTTTGAGCCCAGTGCCTACCTCGGTGGCACGGTTGACCCAAATTCAACCAAGTGGCTGATCGGTGCCCGAATGGCCAATGAAAAGCGCGGGTTTGGTTACGTCAGTCCAAAATACATGGAATACCTGCAGATGGGTCATCACCTGTTCAAGGGTACCTGGCTGAGCTATTCCACACCAAAATTGCTGCAAAGAGGCAAGTCCACGACCGCATTGTTCTCCCTGGTTGATGGCGGTATGCGTAAAATCGGAAAAGAGTACATCCGCGCGATGGGTCAGGATGAAGCCTCGATCCGCGACAAGCTGCATATGCAAACCTTCACCATCATTCAGCCTGTAGACCTGATGGCTGATGGCCGAGCAAACATGTGCGACGGCTGCCCGGACATGACTGTCTATAATGGTCAGCTTTACTGGAGTTGCCGACTCGAGGAGATCAAGAGTCATGGCTGCTTCATGCAGGCAGCACCGCGTAAATGCGAAAAGCCTTTGCAACCAGAGATCGTCTGATTCATCAAAGGCCTTAAATATAAGTAGAGGTATGTAGTGGGGTTTTAACATCCCCACTACACACCTGTATAATAGGCGGATTGAACCAACCGACATTCCCGCCTTCAAAGCATGCTGGAATTGCAGACGGAACCCACGCATGAAACCCTTACTTAAAGCCATCCTATTACTGTGCAGCATGGCCGCTGTCAGCACGCTTTCCGGAAATACCGGTGGAGAAAGGATGCTCAAATTTTATCATACCCACACCGGTGACACCCTGCAGGTCGTCTATTTCAGGCAAGGTGAATACGACAGCAGTGCTTTTGATCAACTCAAGGTGTTTCTCGCCGACTGGCGCGATGGAAAACAACACGATTTTGATCCACAATTGATGGACATCCTCTGGCAACTCCAACAGATCAACGGTTCAGCCAATACCTGGGAGGTCATCTCGGCTTACAGGTCACCTGAAACCAATGCAATGCTGAGAAGCAGAAGCTCGGGCGTCGCAAGAAACAGTCAACACCTTTTGGGGACTGCGATTGATGTGCGACTCAGGGGAATGGAGCTTGAAACACTGCGTGATAACGCCAAGAGTCTCAA
>JAOUCZ010000189.1 GCA_029859505.1 Lysobacterales bacterium
TACCCAATGCATCCGTGCTGATTTGTTCTCTATAAGTTGTTAAACCATTGCATGGGATTGATTAATTTACAATCTGCAAAATTCATCATTTTTATGATGAATATTAGCTGCTTAAATGGGTAAATTTAACTATATGAGGTTTAGTTTGCGGCCGATGGCAACTGCTTCGAACCGGCTGTGAACATTGAGCTTTGAAAGAATGTGCTGTGTGTGATTGCGAACAGTAGAGGGACTGATAGTCAGTTCATCAGCTATTTTCACAACGGTCATTCCCTTATGCAGAAGCGTCAGTACCTCGGTTTCTCTCGGTGTGAGAGGCTTATGCTGGAATTTTGTGCAGGAGTGATTCGCAACGTGTTCTGGAACTTCACTTTCAGAAAACCCAGACTTAGGGCGACATAAATGGACAAATGATTCCTTGCCCGGACCATGGAACAGCATCAGTGTGCTGACGGTATATTTTTTGCGGTTCTGGTCGGCTGATTTGAAATCAATCTGGAAGCGATTGATTGGCTCATTGGCAAATGCCGCGGCACGAACCGCACAACCTTCGCAGCAGGACTGATTGCCAAAAATATCCCGTCCGGATAATAACTCCCAGCAACGCTTACCCATTGCTCTGGACTTGGTGTATCCAAATGTTCTTTTCGCTGCCTGATTCCAAGCCACAATTTGTCCGTTGCGATCTACTGCAAACGCGGCTTCGCTGGTTCTGAAAGTGTTTTTCTCTCTGTTCATGGTTTTGAAACCGTTCCAACCCAGCCACTTTTGTAGCGGGATCAGTACCATTAAAACACACTATTTATTGAAAGTTAAAATATTGGGAAACATAAAATGAGTAAAAAGCTCTATTTATCGGGAGTTTATAGGATTTCTCTTGGAGGCTGTTTTTCTATTCACATTATGGAAATTTACATCTTATGAATTACAGTTTTGTGTCTGCGACCTTAGCAAGCTACCAATTTTAGCTATAAGAAAAATCGCAAAAAGCCAATAGTGAATTTCCGAACTCCGCTGACGAGCGCCTTTGGTCGCAGACGTTGATTGCATTGAGTTTTGAACGGGTAATTTGGCTCTATTTTTTGCGGCTTTTCCTTTCTAACGCAAGTTTGTACTTTGCGATAACCAGTTCATCGCGTACTTCACGCAGTTCCGGGTGTTGCGCAACCAGTTCCTGCATCTTTTCCAACAGATGCTGTTCTTTAAGTAGCACTGTCCCCATATTTGAATTGTAGGCCAGGCCTTCAAAGAATCCCCGTGCCGCATCCCTTCTGACTTTTTTTAAATAGTTCGGTGTGCAGAACCATTGCCTGATACGGGACCTCGTTCGCTGCCGGTAACCGCAATGGACATCGTACTGATCATCATCGTTGAGCGAGTTAAAGGTATCAAACAGCTTTTCTTCAGTCCTGTAAACTTTGGCTTCCAACCTCTTCAAAGACGTACCATACACCATCACCTCTTCGATCGTGTCTGGCTGTTTAGACTCTGGTTCCTCAACTGCCACTGTTTGGCAAACGGCGATTGGCGTAAACACGAGCAACAACATTACAGCTGTCGTGATAACACCATATACCGGGAACGTTCGATGTGGGGACATGCTTGCTCCGTTGTGTTTCTTGTCTTTATGCGCCAAATCTGAGTTCGTTATGGACGCCATCACCGGGGGTTGGGAGCGCCATATCCCAAGCTACAAGTAAAATGAATCCAAAGTGCCATTAAATCCAGTATAGGAGACTGTAGAGTAATTTATTTGAAGCCCAAGCCACAAAAAGCTGGCATTTGACTATACTGATTCTAGGGAGTTACTTCCAATTCATAGAAGTTGCTCGAATTACCAACCACGAGGAGAGTTGTTCATGAGTAGAATTTTGATACCAGCAAAACAGTTTTTTGAAGCTTGTGAAACCGGTAAAGGGTGGGACGTCTGTAAATCATTCTGTGATCCTGGGGCGACATTTTCCTCGCAAACAAATGCCTTGTCTGAGATATCCTCCTTGCAGGATTACTGCGAGTGGATGAAAAACCTTTTTACGCCAATTCCGGATGGTCATTATGAATTAAAGTTTTTCGCTGCTGATGAATCAGACACATCGGTCGCCGCGTTCGCTGTCTTTCATGGTACGCAAACAGGGCCAGGCGGGCCGGTACCACCAACAGAAAAAAGAATTGCTGCGGATTATGTTTACCATATGGTATTTAACGGCGAACGCATAAATCACATGACAAAAATTTGGAATGATTCTATCAGCATGCAGCAACTGGGTTGGAGCTGATGTGATTAAACCTGAATAACCTGTTTCAATACATTGGTTTAAGCCATAGATATGAAGCCGGGTTGATCCGGTTTTCATTCCTTGTGCAACTCAAACCAACCCAGGATGTTGACCACTTTAGCAATCAGGTTTGAAGGCCGCCCTGCGATACCGTGTGATGCCTCGGGAACCCGCACCATGGCGGTATCCACTTTTTGTAGTTTCAGGGCGAGATAGAATTGCTCCGTTTCACCGATGGGCGTTCGGTAGTCTGACTCTCCGGTCAGCAGCATGGTAGGTGTGGTCACATTACCAACCAGTGACAGCGGTGAGCGCCGCCAGTATTGCTCCTGGTCTTCCCAGGGGAATGCACCAAACCAGTATCGTGAAAAATATTGTGGGGCATCTGCAGTGAGGTTAAAACTGGTCCAGTTGATGACAGGTTTGGCTACCACTGCAGCCCTGAACCGGTCTGTCTTGCCAACTATCCATGCAGTCAGAACACCGCCGCCGCTACCACCGGTGACGTATAACTGCTCAGGGTCAGCTATACCACGTTCGATCATTGTATCAACCGCAGTCATCAGGTCATCGTAATCCTGGCTGGGGTAATTGTGATGGATAAGATTGACGAACTCTTTGCCGTAAGAGTCACTGCCGCGCGGATTCATAAATACGACAACGTAACCGGCGGCCGCATACAGTTGCCCCTCGGCGGTGAACCGGGGTCCATAATTGGCAACCGGGCCACCGTGGATTTCCAGAATCAACGGCCATTTTTTGCCGCTTTCATAATTCGGCGGATAAAGAATCCAGCCTTCCACATCGCGGCCATCAAAGCTGGAAGCAACATGGAGTTCTTCCACCTTTCCCAAGGTCTTATGAGCCAGCAAGTCTTCATTGAGTTGTGTGAGTAAACGGCTGTTGCCGCGTTTATTCATAACGGCCAGTTCAGCCGGTCTTTGTGAAGATGCCTGGTTGAATGCAATGGCGCCGTTGTTCGCAATACTGAATGAGCCACCGGCATAAGGGCGGCCCAGGCTGGTACCACCGGTGTTACCGGCGAGCGGGCGTATGTCACCTGTTAGACTGATGTGTGCAATCTGGCTCTCGCCACCATCGTCATACTGGATAACCAGTCCCTTGCTGTCAGCTGTCCACTCGATGGCATTTACACCCCGGTCCAGTCCGCCGCTAATCAATTGGCTATTGGCACCATTGATATCCATAACGTAAACCCCGGTGTTTTCATACAGCACTTGATGGTCATCGAAACCCAGGTAGGCGATCTTACGACCGTCAGGTGAGACTTCAGGACTAAAATCCGGACCCACCCTCTGAGTTAAACGGGTCATCGTTCCATCCGCCAGTGTCAAAGAATACAAATCGGATTCGAGCGGTTCGTACTCCCAGTCCTCGTTAAGATTTGCGGACAGGAAGAGGGTGCTTGAATCAATGCTCCATGATAGTTGGGAGTCGTGATTATAATTTCCTGAAGTGAGTTGCCGCGGTGTGCCGCCATCTGAAGGAATGACAAAAACCTGCACATATTCTGTTGGTAGAAAGCCCTTATGACCGTCTGCCCGGTAGTTCAGGCTATTGATAACCCTGACTTCCGGTGCCCACTCGGCTCCTTCTGGTTTCTCGGGTAGCTCACCAAAGGGTTTGGCGGCTTTTGCTGCAACCGGCATCGTGAAAGCAATCTGACGACCATCGGGAGACCAGCTAAGGGCGCTGGGTGTAGAGGTAAGGTCGGTCAATCTTGCGACTTGCCCGCTATCCATCCAGCGAAGGTAAATCTGCACACTGCCTTCTTCTGATGAAGCATAGGCCAGGCGGTTGCCATCTGCTGACCAGCGCGGACTGAAGTAATCTGTGGATGAAGAGGCAATCGCACGATGATTATTGCCATCGCTATCGATGATCCACAAATTGGAGCGACCGCGATCCTTCATGATATCCATCGATTTACGCACATAGACGATTTGTTCTCCATCCGGAGAAATTTGTGGGTCACTCGCATATTCCAGGCCAAAAATGTCGCTGTTGACAAGGGTATTAGCGTGGACGATTCCAATTGTGCAGGTGATCATTAACGCTAGTAGCAGAAGTTGATTTTTAGTCATATTTATTCGAGCCATTGATTGGGTGAAATATGCGGGTAAAGGTTGTGGTTATTGTCCGGCAAGCATGACTTGCCGGACAATAACTGGAGTGATTCCGTGCAGCATCTGCACGCCGCCAGGAGGAGTATAAATGGGATGAAAGCCCTAGCCGATCTAAACAGTCGGCTTCACATTTGCATTCAGACGGAACAGGTTTGTCGGATCGTACTGGTTTTTCACCTTGCGCATACGCTCAAAATTTCCCTGGTAATTGCGGTTCACAGTCATTGCAGCATGGTCGTCAACCTCATTGGTATACCAGCCATCGGTGAATGGTTCAAAACTCTTCCAGTATTCCTTGATGTACTTTACATGCGAATCGCGCGATTCAGTCAGCGGCCAGTCGACAACGGCAAACATATTGGCAATGGATTTACGATGTGCGAATGCCGTAGCATCGGTTGGAACCCGGCCTATGGCACCACCGGAATGCTGGAAGAACATGGTCGTGCCACGCTCGTTGAAGGCCTTGAAATTCTGACTGATCGTACTGACAAGCTGATCGGGAATCTCGTTGACAAATCCTGACTTCAGATAGCTGCCGGTCGATCTCGGGTCAGTGTCATCCCATGCTCTCTGGATGGCCACGTAATCGACCGTTTTGATACCGTCAGCAATGGGTGTGCCGGCTTTGTAAATCGGCGCCAACACCTTTTCAGCTTTGTCTTCAGGTCCGGAATAGCACGCATGCAATAGGCATATACCTTCCTCGGTCCCCGGTTTGGACATCACTGCAAAATCCAGGTAGAGGTCATCAGGTGCCACCGGTGCATAGTCTGCATACACCTTGAGAACACCGGGCAGTGCACTGAGCGGAAATACAACATCACCGCCAATAACGTTTCGCTGCATCGGATGCAGCTTGAATTCAAATGAGGTGACGATTCCGAAATTACCACCGCCTCCCCGAACACCCCAATACAGGTCAGGGTGTTCATTAGCATCCGCGTGTATGAGCTTGCCATCGGCCGTTACAATATCCACACCGGTAACGTTATCCAATGCGAGACCGAAACGACGCGCCAACCGGCCAAACCCACCACCCAGTGTCAAACCGCCAACACCTGTGTGGGAAACTGTTCCGGCGGTTGTTACGAGACCCTGGGCCATCGCTTCGTGATCCAGTTCACCCAGCAGACTGCCACCGGAGATATAGGCGGTCTGTGTATCAACATCAACCCGTGCACTACGGAATGTCGATAGGTCGATCTGCATACCGCCTTCACAGGTCGATTTGCCGGAAAAACTGTGACCCCCGCACTTCACCGCCAGGAGCATGCTTCTTTCCCGTGCAAACTTGACCGCGTTCATGATGTCTGCTGCGCCTGAGGGCTGAACAATCAGGGCAGGGTGGCGGTCTATGGTCGGGTTCAGTACCCGTCTCGCGGCATCATAACCGTCAAAGCCGGAAAGTAGTAACTTTCCACGAATGCTGTCACTGAGTTCCTTTAGTGCTGACTGCTCGAGCAATATCGCTTTGCCACTACCGGTCACTGCATTGATATCACCGGCGACTTCGGTCATGGCGGCAATGGCAGCTGCCAGTACCTGGGATGTTGGCAGGGAGACCGCTGCTGCGGCCGTGATGGAAGAATGAAGAAATTGCCGTCGTTTCATAATAAGCCCGTTTTTCTTGTTAGCTAAGATAACAATAGTTCAAAAAGGGAAGCTTTGCTGCAAAAGGTAATCATAGTTGCAATCAATCAAATCAGGCCGAAGGTGAAAAAGCAGCTCGCCGGCTTGATGGAGCTTATAGAGCCAGGTAGTTATTGATGCCCTCAATCCGGTCTTCTGCATGGTGATTGACATAAATAACCGTGGTTTCAGAACCTGCGCAAATTTTTTCAATCAGGGCCAGCACCAGCTGCCTGTTGATATCATCAAGACCAAAACAGGGTTCATCCAGAATCAATAAATCAGGGTGTTTTACCATTGCACGGGCGATGAGCAACAAACGCTGGTCGCCATAGGAAAACTGATTGAAAGCCTGTGTTACGCGATGCTGGAAGCCCAGCACCTGCAACCATTTTGCCGCGATCTCCTGCTGTAGGTCGGTCGCCCTGGTGTACAGGCCGATGCTATCGTAGAAGCCTGAAATAATTACGTTTTTACAATTGATGCTAACGCGGTAATCCCAGTGGAGAGCGGATGATACATAGCCGATATGCTGCTTGATATCCCAGATGCTTTCACCGTTACCCCGCTGGTAACCAAATACGAAAATGTCGTTGTTGTAACACTGGGGGTGATCACCCGTAATCAGGTTGAGCAGACTGGTTTTACCACTACCGTTTGGTCCGGTCAATTGCCAGTGCTGCCCAGCTTCAATACGCCAGTCGAGGTCTTCAAATACCAGGTTATCGGTATAACAGACGCTTGCACCACGAATATTTACCAGGGGTTGGTCGGGGTTCAATGGTGTTGAGGAATCACCTGGATCCGCGTCGGGAATTTGTAAGTGAGTTGTCTTCAGATGCAGGAGTTGGGAGATCGATTCCATGGCTGGTTTATCGGAGGTATCGAGCGTGACTTTCAGACGCCCTTTCTCCATCAGCGCAATGTGACTGACAAAATCCGGCAATTCATCAAAGCGGTTAATGACTAGTAGCAGGGGTGTTTTACCCGCAAACTGCCGCAGGATGTCATTAACCAGTGGAACCGTTTGCGCATCCAGACCTTCAAATGGTCCATCGACAATCAGCATATCGGGTTGGCTGATCAGGGCGCGGGTAAAAAGGACTTTTCGGGTTTCACCACTGGATAATTTGCGAAACCCCCTGTCCAGCAAACTTTCGAGTCTGAACAGTGT
>JAOUCZ010000396.1 GCA_029859505.1 Lysobacterales bacterium
GCGATGAACAAGCACTACGGAAGTGTCGCCAAGCATCGTGCCAGTGAGGGTCGTGAAGTAACCCTGCCTTTCAGGGGAGATGTAAACGGTTTTGTAGATGAACTGTTGGGCTCATTACGAAGTACGGCGACCTATATTGGTGCCCTCAAGCTTAAAGAGTTTTCAAAACGGACCACTTTCATACGTGTGAATAATCAGTTGAATCTTTCCCTTGAAAAATATGAATAGAGAATAGAGCTGTTCTGCCAGAGTCGGCGGCCTTGTCGGTGGATTGATGGTTTTTGAAATTCCATTCATGCGGGACACACTCTGTTCAGTTCCTATTCATGCTGGATTCAGTCTCCATTCATCGCTCCTAATGCAAACTCCAGTTGTGTTCAACCAATAGGAGTAATCGATATGAGGCGTATGACACGAATTTTGTCCCTGGGTTTATTGCTTTCAATCAGCACTGTAGCGCTGGCTGGAAAGGGCAACGATCGCAATGGTCATGATGGCTACTACAGGGATGCTGGTGGACATCATCACAGCGCCCGTCATTATGATCGAGGCTACCGTCACCACAACAATCGCTATGACCGCCGCCATTATTCAAAGCACCATCGTCATGGCAAGCGCCATTATGCGCATAACAAGCATCGTATCCGTCGCCACTCACGTCATAACCACCATTGCTACGATTGGTATCCTTGTGGTTATGTGCCACCTCATGTGCGCTATAGATATATCGGTCCTGGCCTGGTGATTGATTATCGGTCGGGTGCCGGTCTCCATATAGGTGGCGGCTGATGCCCAGGGTCAAAGTAGAACGACCATCATCGGCTAATTAATATTTTATCCTTAAGAAGCGGTAGAAATATGCGAGGACACCCAAAGCTTTAAGTAATTAAAGTGAGGGTGTCCTTGGATTGTAAATGGACTCCTCGCTTATTTTCTCCTTATTCAGGGATGTTTAAGGGCCCAAAAGAAACGAATCTTTGGTATTTCCAAGTTTTGCATCTATCCTTAACAACAACAAACACAGAGAAGTCAGCCCTTGTCATTATTTGAAGAGCTCAAACGCCGTAACGTATTTAAAGTTGGTATTGCCTACCTGGTGATAGCCTGGCTAGTAGCGCAGGTATTGCAACTGGTGCTTGAAACCTTCACAACACCGGATTGGGTGATGAAAACGGTATTGGTCCTGTTGGCGACGGGTTTGCCAATTGCGTTGATATTTGCCTGGGCCTTTGAACTGACACCCGAAGGGCTCAAACGCGAGCACGAAGTGGATCGCTCGGTTACGATTGCCCCAAAAACTGGCAGGAAGCTGAACCAGTTGATTACTTTATTCATGGCTCTGGCCCTGGTTTACTTTGTTTACGACAAGATAGTGCAGACTGCAGACAGACAAGCCGCAACACCCGACACAACCAGTCAAACTCGCAGCGATGGCGTTGCTGCCGAGGAGGCAGTAACACAAGCTGACCGGTCTATCGCAGTATTGGCTTTTGTCAACATGAGTGATGATGAGAGCAATGAATATTTTTCCGATGGTTTATCCGAAGAACTATTGAATCTTCTGGCCAAGGTGTCGGAACTACATGTGACTTCGAGGTCATCTGCTTTTGCCTTTAAAGGTGAGAAGATTGATATTCCCGCGGTTGCAAAGAAGCTGAATGTTGCCCACATACTCGAAGGTTCGGTTAGGAAATCAGGCGACCAGGTCAGGATCACTGCCCAGCTAATAGAGGCCAAGGCCGACAAACACCTCTGGTCAGAGACCTATGATCGCTCTCTCGACAATATTTTTGCGATACAGGATGAGATTGCTGCCGTGGTGGTGGCAAAACTGAAGGTCAGCTTGTTGGGTGAAGTGCCAGTGGTAGATGAAATAGATCCAAAGGCGTATGCGTCTTTCCTGCAAGCTCGTCACCTGCGCCGCCAAAGAAGTACCGAGTCATTGGGGCAGGCGGAATCGCTTTTTAAGCAGGTACTGTCAATCGAGCCGGATTACGCCCCGGCCTGGGATGAATTAAGTACCGTGTATCTATATAGCGGCAGTCTTGATTTACGGCCATTTCCGGAGGCTTACGCCCTGGCTCGTGATGCAATTGACAACGCGCTGGCGGTTAATCCGGATTATGCGCCGGCGCTAGCCAGCCT
>JAOUCZ010000397.1 GCA_029859505.1 Lysobacterales bacterium
CTACAAGGGCAATTATGACGCGGCTTTGGAATCAGCCCGTACTTTCTATCAAAAAGTGGGTTCTAACCCCAGGGCAAGACGTCTCGAATTCGTGGTGCAGAATTTGCGGGAGGACTACGCCGGCGCACGTGAGGCCAGTGAAGCTGCCTTACCTGAATTCTACCTTCAGAGCAGTTGGCAAAAAGTTCTGCAGGGTGACACTGTCAACGGCTGCCTGATCGCATGGGTAATGACCCATACCAATGACGAAGAAATGGGTCGGGACCTGGCCAGTGAAGCCATTGCACAATTTAATAATGCGTTACCCGGTTCCGGTGATTCCGGCCATGCGGGTATGGGCATATGTTACATGGTGCTGGACAGGCCGGATGATGCACTGACCATTATTGAAGAGGCCGACCAGTTGATTCGGTTCTGGTGGCTCGCGAAAAAGCATCCCGCCTATAAGCTGCTGAAGCACGAACCCCGATTTCAGGTTATTGATGCGAAGATACAGGAACTGGCTGCCACCCAGCGGGAGAATCTCAGACGCCTGGAAGCAGAAGAGGGGTAAATAATATATAGAATCTAAACCAGTGACTTTTAATTATTTAGTGCCCGGAATTATCGTCGCCTGCCAGGCAACGGCCTGCCACTTGCCATCACGTTTTAAAAATGTACCCGTGTTGAAATAGTTGATAAGCTCAGAACCATCATCCGGTGTTCCAACCAATTGGAATGTCACAACAGCGGTTGTTCCAAAAAGTTGCACTTTTACATCCTCACCCGTGTATGCCATGGATGGACCGTCATCTTCTGCGTCTGTTTCCTCAAAACCCGACAAGATATCCGCCTTTCCAAAACGCGTGCCATTGGATGAGGTATATACCAGGTCATCCGCCCAGAACCCGACATGGGCTTTCTGCTGGTCAGAACTACCCAAAAATTTATGCAGCATGGCGGTCAGTTCAGCTTTATCGTTGCCGGCCATCGCGGCATCAATTTTCTCCATCAGTTGTTCGCGGCTGTAGGTATACGCCTGCCAGTCGTTCAATTGCACCAGTTCCTCTATCTGTTTATCGATGGTCCAGCCAGCTTCCCGCTCTTCAGGCACCACCATGTAGCGACGCAGGGGCTTATCCGAAAACATGGCATGCAAGGCAGCTTCCGCAACCTCATCTGGATTTTTGTATTTACTGCGGTCCCCATCGAGGGCCAACCACTCATTGAATGCTTCAGAAAAGGGTGAACCTTTTTTAGTATATTCTTCATTTTTCTTGCGCATGCGTGCCTTGGCTGTTGTACCGATGGCGGAGTTGTAATTACCCGGTTCAATGACACTTACGTGCACGCCCAGCGGCTCGATTTCTGCTGCCAGTGAATCGGTGTAGGCCTCGATTGCATGTTTGCTCATACTGTATTGGCCCGAGTAGCGCCCCGAGAGCGTTCCCGAAATGGAGCCGATGGTGGAAATACGGCCTTTCGACTCGATAATCATTGGTGCAAACGCCTGGTTCATACGGTAAACACCGTAGACATTTACATCCATTAGCCATTTGAATTCTTCCAGATCGACATCGACCAATGGTCCACCGATATATACACCGGCGTTATTGATCAGGCCATGCAGCCCAAGGCCGCCTTTCTTAACCGTGGCAACGGCGGCGTCAATTTGTTGTTGATCAGTCACATCCAGTTTGAGGGCCTGAACATTCTCAATATCGTTCAAGGCAGCAAGGTCCTTTTTCTTACGCGCACCTGCATAAACAAAATATCCTTTCTCAGCCAGAACCTCGGTGATCCTGCGACCGATGCCTGTGCTGGCACCGGTTACCAGTACGGCTTGTTGCCCGGTGCCGGTGTCTGCTGAGCGGGCGCTAGCGGTGAAGGGGGTCAATGTGAAGATAATGATCAGCAGGCCACACATACGCGTGAATGGTTTCATTGGAGTCCTTTTTATTTAACTGGTTGTTCTGCGCGACAGTATCAGAGACACCAGGCAAAAACCATTGTAGGGTTAATTGTCTCCGGATACCCCAATAAGGGGCCGCCTGTGTTTAACGGCCCTGGGATGTGAATATTTGTAATGCTTTGTTAGTTAGCCGCGATAGGGTTCACGGTAACGTTACCCCGGTAGGGGCGGAAACCCG
>JAOUCZ010000190.1 GCA_029859505.1 Lysobacterales bacterium
CGGCAATGCCAGCGAGCCGCTTGATCTTGCTGCCCCAGGGGCCGCTTTCTTTGCCGTGAGCGAAGTATATTTTCATTTACTGAGTTCCTTATAGGAACCGCATCGTAACATGTAGAAAGAGGACAACAAGCTCATCCGATTCACCCGCCACGGGGTCCGTCAGCCCTTTCTTACGTTGTTCATGCCTTTCGTACGGTGTTGGTGCGTATCCCCCTGTTGTTTACCGCGAGGGGGATGCGACTTTTACAGCTGATCCGTCTTGCTGGAATATATGATGCAGGAAGGGATTCTCAAAGATTGAGAAACCCCTGAAAAACTCCCGTTCCACGACAAAGACCGGTGTTATTAAATGATTACTTTGGCTTTTTGTGACTTTCCAACTATGCTTAACAACAATAGCGGACAATAAAGAAGCCAGCTCTTGTCATTTTTCAACGAATTAAAACGGCGTAATGTCTTCAGAGTGGGCGTTGCCTATGTGGTTGTTGCCTGGCTGGTCGCGCAGGTATTGCAGCTGGTTTTCGAAAGTTTTGGCACACCCGATTGGGTGATGAAGACCATCCTGGTGTTGCTGGCAACCGGATTACCGCTGGCCTTGTTCTTTGCCTGGGCATTTGAGATGACCCCGGAGGGCATAAAGCGCGAACACGAGGTCGATCGTTCACAATCCATCACATCGCAAACCGGCAAGAAGCTGAATCTCACGATTATCACCGTGATGGCCCTGGCGCTGGCCTATTTTGCCTTTGACAAGTTTGTTGTTTCAGAAAGAACCAGCACGGTCACCACTGAACCGCCCGCAGAATCGACCCAGCTTGAGGCACAACAAGCTGTTACCAGCGGGGCAAGCACCGAACCTGACAAATCCATCGCCGTGTTGCCATTCATCAACATGAGCTCAGACGAGGAGCAGGAGTATTTCTCCGATGGCCTTTCCGAGGAATTACTCAACCTGCTGGCCAAGATACCAGAACTCAAAGTGGCATCACGCAGCTCATCCTTCCAGTTTAAAGGCGAGAAAATTGATATCACCGAGGTGGCACAGAAACTGAAAGTGGCGCACGTACTGGAAGGCAGTGTTCGCAAAGCGGGCGCCAATGTCCGAATCACCGCACAGCTGATTAAGGCAGACGATGGTTATCACATGTGGTCAGAAACCTACGACCGTTCACTGGATAACATTTTCGCCATCCAGGACGAAATATCCGCAGCCGTGGTCGACGCCCTGAAAATCGAACTACTGGGCGAGGCGCCAAAATCAGAAGTGGTCAATCCCGAGGCATATGCGCTGTGGCTGAAAGGCCGTTATATGTATATGAAATGGGGCAAGGAAAACTTTGAGCTTGCGATCGAGGCATTAAAGGCTGCGCTGGTCATCGAACCGGATTATGTCGAGGCTTGGGCCAGCCTATCTGTCGCATACCTGACCCAAACCCAGAGCGGTTACCTGGATTATGACAAGGGTGTCACTTTGGCCCGTGACGCCATTGAAAAGGCACGGGCTATTGACCCCAACCGGCCGTCGGTTCTGGCCCGGCTTGCTAGTATCCAGAACCAGTTTGACTGGAACTGGGCTGCCGCTTCAGCCACCATTCAAGGGGCACTGGAACAAGACCCACCTGATATAAGGGTGCTGGGCACAGCAGGTTCTATTGCCTCCAACCTCGGCCGTGGTGAAGAGGCTTTGGCATACTACCAGCGCATATTGGATGTGGACCCCCTGAACCTGGTTTCCCTTTATAACAAAGCCGACTCACTGCATCGCCTGGGCCGGCTTGAAGAAGCGAGGCTCACTTACGGGAAACTGCTGGAGTTAAACCCTGAAGACTGGGGATCACACACCCAGGTTGCGATTATCATGCTGCAACAAGATCAACCCCGGGAAGCATGGCAGGAACTTGAACTCGAAGTTGACCCTCAACAACAGGAGTTTGGCAGAATTTTGGCGTTGCCGGCACTGGGCAAAGAGGCCGAAGCCGAGCAACGCCTGGCCATGTTTATCGAACAACACCAATCCTGGGCGGCCTATCCGATCGCAAACATTTACGCCTGGCATGGCGATAAAGAATCCGCCTTTAAATGGCTGGAGCAGGCTTACCAGCAACACTCCGGTTTACTGACCACGGTTCTTTTGGAGCCGTTGCTGGTGTCCTTACATGATGATCCGCGCTGGGGTGAGCTCCTGGATCGTATGAATTTGCCGCATTGATGTAGCGGACAGAACACGTACTGCTGCCGCCACCCACCCCATTTTTACCAAGTACTATTATGCACCGACATCAAATAACCCGGAGACCTCTATGTCACGTATTTTCATCATCCTGATCCTTTCATTCACAACGCTATTGTTTCACCAGGGCGCCAACGCCGAAACCACCCCCGGTCTGAAAGCCGTGCTGGTCACCGGGGCCAGTACCGGACTCGGCCGCACGATGACAGAAGCGATGGCCGCGCAGGGTTATTTTGTATACGCCGGTGCGCGTAAAGACAAAGACCTTGAGGCGCTCAATGCTATAGAAAACGTGCAGGCCATCCGGCTGGACGTTAACAAACAGGACCAAATTGATGCCGCCGTAAACACCATTACGCAAGCCGGTCGCGGTCTTTATGGTCTGGTCAACAATGCCGGCGTGGTGGTCTTAAGTCCGCTGATTGAAATCGACGAAGAGGACTTTCACTTCCAGATGAACGTGAACATCTACGGACCTTATCGCATCACGCGAGCCTTTGCGCCGCTCATCATTGAATCAAAGGGCCGTATCAGCATTATTGGCTCAATTGCGGGAACGCTTTCATCGGCAACCTGGGGTCCCTACTCGATGTCCAAGCATGCCATGGAAGCCTATGCCGATGCACTGGCTGACGAAATGAAACAGTTTGACGTGAAGGTCAGCCTGATTGAGCCTGGCACCTACAAATCCAAAATCGCTCAAAGCGCGCTGAATCGCATGGAAGAGCGCAAGCAGTCTACCGATGGCTCACAATTCCAGGCGGCTATGGATGAGAGCGTCAACTGGTTAAGTGCCTTTGAAAGGGACTCCGGTGACCCGAAGGAGGTTGCAGAAGTGGTGATGAAGGCGCTCTTCGATGACAACCCCAAACCCCGGTACCTGATTGTCCCCAACGAACAACAGGCGCATTGGACGATTAGCACTGCCATCAACCGCATGGTTGAGCAAAACCATGATCAGAAATATAGTTTAGATCGCGCCGAGCTGATCAAAATGCTGGACGCCGCCATCGCAAAGCAACCGTAGGGTGCGTTATTCATAACGCACCGTTTGATACCAACCAAAGAAAACGCACCCCGTAGGGTGCGTTATTTATAACGCACCGTTTGATACCAACCAAAGAAAACGCGTGGGTAACAAATTACCCACCCTACGCTGCTCTTGACAGGCTGATCTGATATTGTCAGTTTTAATATCCACTATGAAAACAGAAGAAAACCCATGAAACCCATCACCCGATCGTGCGGCCTGTTTTTAGTGACACTCACCTTAGTCAGCATAGAAGCTCATGCAAAAAAGCTTGCCGATACGATATACCTGGGTGGACCAATAATAACGATCAATGACAAGGCGCCGCGTGAAGAGGCAGTGGCAGTCGCTGATGGCAAGATATTGGCGGTGGGTGACCGTGAAACTGTCATGACCCACAAAGGTGCCGGCACCGAAATATTCGACCTTGAAGGTCGGGCAATGCTGCCAGGCTTTGTGGATAGTCATGGCCATGCCGTGATGGGTGGTTTGCAGGCGCTATCGGCCAACCTCCTCGCACCTCCCGATGGTGCAGTAAAAGATATTGCCGACCTCCAGGCTACGCTGCGCAAATGGATGTCGGAAAATTCGGAAATGGTCGAAAGGACGAAGTTGATTGTTGGTTTCGGCTATGACCAGTCACAGCTGAAGGAATTGCGTCACCCGACAAGGGAAGATCTTGATGCGGTCTCGACCAAGCTGCCAATTATCATTGTCCACCAGTCGGGGCATTTTGGCGCGGCGAACTCAAAGGCCCTTGAACTAGGTGGGGTGAGCGCAGATACCCCCAACCCGCCCGGCGGCATCATCCGTAAACGCAGTGATGGCGAACCCGATGGTGTACTCGAGGAGAACGCATTTTTTGGGGTTTTGCTCAAGTTACTGTCCGGACTCGGAGAACAGGGCTTGCGGGCATTTTCCGCCGCCGGCCCGCAACTGTGGGCGCGTTTTGGTTACACGACTGCCCAGGAGGGTCGGGCAGCACCACCGTTGGTAGAGGTGATGAAAAAAGTTGCTGCGCAAGGCGGCTTCAAAATTGATATCGTCGTCTACCCCGATGTCATGGTTGACCGCGATTACATCAAGAATAATGTCTCTGACAACTACAGCCAGCGCATGCGTGTGGGTGGCGCCAAGCTGACCATCGACGGCTCACCTCAGGGGTTTACGGCCTTCAGAGACCGGCCCTACTATGATCCCGTGGGTGATTACGCAAGCTTTTACAAGGGTTATGCCGCGGTCACCAATGAGCAGGTCATGGATGCCATTAACTGGGCTTTTAAAAATAATATCCAAATCCTGACACACGCCAACGGAGAGGCCGCATCGGACCTGTTAATTGCAGCCGTAAAAGACGCAACCACCCAGTATGGCGACGCTGATCGCCGGGCGGTGTTGATTCATGGACAGTTTTTGCGCGAAGACCAGGTTGACAGCCTTCAGGAGCTCAATATCTTCCCCTCGGTTTTCCCCATGCACACCTTCTATTGGGGTGACTGGCATCGCGACCACACGGTAGGCCCCGTGTTGGCCGATAACATCTCACCAACCGGCTGGATACGACAAAGAGGCATGATGTTTGGCTCTCACCACGATGCACCGGTGGCCTTCCCCGACAGTATGCGGGTACTTGATGCCACCGTTACACGCCGTACACGCTCGGGCGATATCCTGGGCCCGGCTCAACGAGTGGATGTAATGACAGCCCTGAAGGCAATGACCATCTGGCCAGCCTGGCAACACTTTGAGGCGGACAGCAAAGGCAGCATCGAGGAAGGCAAACTGGCAGATTTTGTAATTTTATCAAAAGACCCGACGTCGGTTGACCCGGAAACCCTCGACACGCTTAAGGTGCTGATGACCATAAAAGAAGGAACAGTGGTTTTTGCCTTAGACTGAGGGTTAATCGGGGCAAAAGCCAAAACCGCCGTAGGGTGCGTTATTCATAACGCACCGTTTCAGAGCTAAGTTGCATTTAGCTTTGGTGGTTCCTAAGACCGGACATTCGCACGGTTCGCTTATTCACAGCAACCTCGAGGACGCCCTCACCACTCCAGATTTCGATTGCTTCAGATGCCCTGGTAATACCCGTATACACCAGCTCTTTTGTTAACACCGGGTTCCTTTCCACCTCATCGCGGTCGTCTGGCAAAACAAGCATCACTTTCTTGTATTCCGAGCCCTGGGACTTGTGCACTGTCATCGCGTAACAGGTCTCGAAAACCGGCATCTGCGCCAGCGAGATGGTCTTGACCTCTTGTGTACCCACTGGAAAACAGGCTCTAAGCACGCCGTTTTTTTGATCGATCACCCAACTGTCAGCCTCCTTTCGCACCGGCAGGACGAGACCAACATCACCGTTGTAGAGTTTTCGCTGGTGATCATTGCTAAGTATCATCACCGGACGACCCGTGTACCAGCCATCCGCATTGTGCCCAAGTGCTGTTTCAACCATGGAATTGATTCCCAACACGCCTGCCGGACCCTTTCTAAGAGCGCATAGAATTTGAAAATCGGTTTGACGCCCAAGGATTCCAGTCACATTCTCACCATCCTGCAAATTGGAGGTAAGCCTGGACAGTTGATCTGCGGCCTCTTTCAACCAACTTGGATTCCAGGTGTTCTGGCCTCTGATCAATTTGTGCTTCGTCACATATTGATTGGATTTGAAATCAGGAAGTATCGATGGATGCGCATTGATGCCTTGTGCCAATTCACCAATCTCCGGCTTGTCCTCATAGCGGTAACTTCTGCTGATCGTGGCGACATATGACTTGTCTGTATCACAGAGCTCACCCAGCACACTACCCGCTTCGACAGAGGACAGTTGGTCTTTATCACCCAACAGGATCAAGCGGGCAGATTCGGGCAGCGCCTGCAGGATTCGATAAACCATTGGCAATGCGACCATGGAAGCCTCATCGACGATCAAAACATCAATCGGTAGAGGATTATCTGCATTAAAGGCGGGCTTGGGAGAAAACCGGTGTATGCCCAGCAGTGAATGCAGGGTTGTCGCCTTTTCCGGCCTCTTATAACCTGAGATCAACGCCTGGATCTCCGCCGTTCCAAATGCGCTTTCCAATGACTGGTGCATTCTGTTTGCTGCCTTGCCAGTCGGAGCTGCCAGGGCGATGCGCGGGTTTTCCTTACCCCCGACACCGTGCCTGAGCATCAATGTAATTATCCGCGCTACCGTGTAGGTTTTCCCTGTTCCAGGGCCACCCGTGATAACGGAAAACCGGTTAGTGAGCGCAGTTTCAACTGCCTTGCGTTGCCCCTCGTTTTTAGCATCATAGAGGCTATTCAAATCCGCTTTCTGTGCATCAGTTAACTCAGCATCACCAACAGGGACAGCAGCGTTCATTCCTGAAATCTGGTTCGCAACACCCCGTTCGAAAATGAAGTACTTCTGCAACCATATCAAGCGACCATCAAGTGAACGCACCAGGGGCACGGCACCAATATCAGAACCCTCCACCCCAATTGAGTTCTTGTCCAAACCCCGAATAACCTCTGCAGAGACACCCTGCAATAATGCATTTAGCACCGGGTCCCCAAGAAGAGAGTAGTTTTCCAGATCCAAACACGTGTGTTTCAAATGCAAGGCATAGCTGACGGCCTTCGCGATACGCGCTACCAGCCTCCTGTTTTCCTCATTCCCGTCGTGGTTAAAATTGCGGTTAACCCAGGTGGCAAAAACCTCATCAATCTCTCGCAGAGACTCTCCATCCACCGGTGGCGCCAACAGGCCTTCGGCTAAGAATTCGGTGTAATCTGTGCTGTTGCTCATGTCAAACCACCCACCGGGTCACCGATAAACACCTTGTCCAAGGCGTCAATGTGCTCGAATGCCGGGCGTGTAAACCAAACGCCGTGGCGCTCATATTCCGGCTCTTCCAG
>JAOUCZ010000191.1 GCA_029859505.1 Lysobacterales bacterium
GCCGCCAATGATGTGGGTACCATCAACCGGTATTTTGGTTGGTTTTTTGCCGCAGCAGCTGCCTTTGGCGGTTTTGCTGCCCTGCGATATTACCTGGTTTCATGGCTGGGTGAGCGGGTGGTGGCGGATCTCCGTACCGCGGTTTACGACCGGGTTGTTCGTATGGACCCGACCTTCTTTGAAACCACGCGTACCGGTGAGGTGTTGTCGCGATTGACGACCGATACCACGCTGGTGCAAAGCGTTTCAGGCGTCAGTCTTTCAATTGCATTACGTACCACGGTCAACCTGTTGGGTGGCCTGGTGATGCTGGCTTTGACCAGCGTGCAGCTAACCATTTATATCATGATGGGTATTCCGCTGGTGATCGTACCGATGATCATCGTCGGTCGTCGAATCAGGCGTCAGTCCCGCACGACGCAAGACCGGGTAGCCGACACTAGCGGTCTGGCAGACGAGACACTCAATGCCATTCAGACCGTGCAGGCCTTTACACTTGAGCCCTTGCAAAGCGAGCGTTACAGCGATGCGGTTGTGGAGAGTTTTAAAGCAGCCATCAAGCGTGTGCGTACCCGCGCGTTCTTGACGGCACTTGGAATCACCCTGGTTTTTGGCGCAATCACGATTATCCTGTGGACAGGTTCACGGGCGGTCCTGGCCGGTTCAATGACTGGTGGTGAATTGGCACAGTTTTTGATGTATTCGATATTTGTGGGTTCCTCTGCTGCTGGTTTGAGTGAGGTATGGGGTGAGGTTCAGCGTGGTGCAGGGGCAATGGAAAGGCTATCGGAATTACTGGTGGCGACACCTGCTATCCGGGCGCCGGATAATCCCGCAGTTTTGCCCGGTCGGGCCAATGGTTCTATTTCTTTCAAGAACCTGAAGTTTAATTACCCCTCAAGACCTGACACGCCGGCACTGGAAGACTTTTCGCTGGATATCCAGCCGGGTGAGACGGTCGCTTTTGTGGGCCCTTCAGGTGCCGGAAAAAGCACCAGTTTTCAGATGTTACTAAGGTTCTATGATCCACAAACGGGTCATGTTGAAATCGATGGTATTGATATTGCGCAACTTTCACCGACTGCCTTAAGACAGCAGATTGGTCTTGTGCCGCAGGAAACAGTTCTGTTTGGCGACAGCGCCCGGGAGAATATCCGTTACGGTAAACCCGATGCCGATGATTTTGCTGTTGAACAGGCAGCAGTCGCAGCGGCCGCCGATGAGTTTATCAATGCGCTACCGGATGGATTTGACACCTTCCTTGGTGAGCGTGGCACGCGCTTATCCGGTGGTCAGCGTCAGCGTGTGGCCATCGCACGTGCGATTCTGAAAGACCCTCCTATCCTGTTATTGGACGAGGCGACCAGTTCTCTTGATGCTGAGAGTGAGCGCCTGGTGCAAATGGCGCTGGAAGGTCTGATGAAAGACCGCACTACGCTGGTGATCGCACACCGTCTAGCCACGGTTAAAAAGGTTGATCGTATTGTTGTTATGGATGCCGGGCGTATTGCCGCGATTGGCAACCATGATGAACTGATGCAAAGCAGTGAGCTATACGCCAAACTGGCAAATCTGCAATTCGGTGAGGTCTAGAAACAGCACAATTTACTTTTTTCGCACCGTCATCCCGTAATTTGCCACTTTTATCCATGGGTGCGACACCTAAGTCTGCAAATTAATTCAGACCAGTTAAACTATGTCTGTTGAGCGTCCAAACAGTACAGGGTTTAAAAAAATGAAAGATGTCACCTTACGTGAAGCACCTCTCAGCTTTACTTCGAACCTCGAACATGGCGATGAGGCGCGTAAAGCCGACACATTGAATCTGCTCCCCTACGCTGAAGCCATGCGTGATTTCATTCACGATTGTGAATCTCCCATCAGCATTGGTATCCAGGGTGACTGGGGTATCGGGCGCACCAGCTTAATGAATATGTTGCGCGGAAGCGGGGATGGTCAGCAGTCTGGATTGCTGGATGCCAGCCTGTGTAAAACCATCAGCCTGGACAGTTGGCCCTATTCACAATTTGACCAAAGTGATTATATGGCCGCAGCCTGTATTTATGCCCTGACCCAGCAACTCGGGCAATCGCTTGAGCAGGAAGCAGGTATTGATCCGGCAGCATTGAAATTATGCCTTGACGCTGCGAGTCATAGGCTCGTCACCGTCATGCAGGAGATCAGGGAGCTGGGTCAAGGTAATACCGGTGCGTTTCAGGACGGAAGCTCATATATCGATATTTCAGGCCAGATGCTGGTATTCAAAACCGAATTTGAGAAGCTGGTATCCCTCTGGACCCAAAGCGGGGAAGGTCGGCGCGTTGTCATTTTTGTTGATGACCTCGACCGCATACGTCCGGTCAGGGCGATGGAATTACTCGAGGCCATCAAGAACTTTATTGATGTACAGGGATGTGTGTTTGTCATGACGTTGGATTATGAAGTGGTACAGCGGGGAATGGTTGAAAAGCTGGGCAGGGACTTGCAAAAGACCAGCGGCAAGGCATTTTTCGACAAAATGATCCAGTTGCCCTTCGTGGTGCCCACTACCTCATACAAACTTGATGAATATATTGTTGATCTTCTGAATAAAGCCGGTTTGCCTTGTGTTGATAAAGATGGCGGGGATGAAGACAGCAGGCTGTTTTTTCTTGATATCACCCGCTTCACGGTTGGGCGTAATCCACGCGGAATCAAGCGTGTGGTGAATTACATGAATCTGCTTGAGCGTATTCATAGCCGCAATTCCGGACGCGAAACCACTGACGCGGAGTGCAAGATCCTGTTTGCCCTGGTCAGCATGCAGGTTGCCTGGCCGGAATTATTTCAATATTTTATTCGCGACCCTTCCGTGGGTTCCGTAACCAGTCTGCAGAGTTGGGAGTTTCTTGACACATTGCCGGAAGCGGCGAACCTGTTTGAACGGTCACCCGATAAAGAGTTGGTCAAGAATGCAATTTCCGCTTATTTCGATACGTTATTCAGTTTGCTTGACGTGAATGGAGACGGTCAGATCGACAGCAAGGAGTTACGTCCGGTTCTGAAAGTCATGGAATTGGCGAAAATGACCAATATAGAATCCCGTGAACGGCCACGTGAATGGGTCGTACGGCGGATACATGAAAATAATATCGACTCCAGCCCATTGGTCGATACTTTCCTTGAAAATGTCTTTAAAAAATCGATATGGTATCTGGGCACCGAGATCAGGTACCACCGTGCCGGTCCTCGTTATGTGACCCTGGTCCATGATCGCCGTCAGATCGGCACCATTGTCAGTTTGAAATCACAGCCATTTGTATTCCGCCTGGCCATGTCGCCGGAGCGTGTGATGATTGGTCTGAAGGATTATTGGGGTAAAAAGAATGCTGTGAAAAAAGAAGCGATCGTCCTGGTGCGCAATACGTTTGGGACCGAAGCTTCGTTAACCGGCTATGGCGATACGCTGGTTGACTTCAGCAAATTGACTTACATGGCGAGCAAAGATGCCATCAAGTTGTTAAACGCATTGTACCAAATCGTCACGAAGTAATCCGGTTAGCGGGGAAAACTGGTTTGAATTCTCATGTACGGGCAACCGCGTTGCCCGGCAACAAATGCCCTTTTCCGAATTTCCATTTATTCATCCTGCATGGATTATTGACGGGTGAGGTAAGATTTCTCTAATCGTACAGGAATTGGGACCCGGCAAATATCCAGCACTTTGGGTGGCTTGTGGTGGAAAAACTTCTGTTTGCGGTTGCGGCGCTCTTTGAGCATATTTTTGAAACCATCGCTGTTGGTGTCGGCGACCAATACATCCATGCGTTGGTCGGATTCGATCGAGGAAACCAGACGCATATTTTTGATCCAAGTGCGTTCGAGGTCTTTTTCAATGATTCCATCCTCAAGGGTCGGGCCGCGTTTGATACGTTGCACCACGTCCATTCCCCAAACCACCCGGCCAAACACTGTCAGATTACGGTCCAGGTAACGTGGTGCCTGTCCAATAACAATGTAAAAATCGGTACCGCCGCTATCAGGGTCTTCATTACGTGCCATGGCTATGGTGCCGGGGCAATGGGTCAGCCATGCTTTACCGGCTTTCTTGTCATCACGTGCTGCGGGAAAACCGTCGATAAATCCAGTATATGGGGCAAACATGTCGTCCTCTTGAACCGGGGTCCATGACATGGGTGTCCAGTTTTTCTTCTTTTCCTTATCCTTGGGTTTAAGTGGCCATTCAATTTCGAATTCAGCTTTTAGTGGCTTCGCAATTGGGGTTCCATCGATATCACTCTCATCCCCTGCCTGCGCAACAAAGCCGTCAATGACCCGGTAAAAACTCATTCCCCGGTAAAACTGATCCTCCAATAACTCTTTGAAATGCTTGACGGTCTTCGGGGCAAAAACGGGGTTTAGCTGAATGACCACCGTGCCTTCCTGTAAATCCAGGTAGACCGTGTTGTCAGGTTCCAGTGAATTCCAGATCAGATCGTCCTGGGCGAAGCCGGAAAGAGAACAAGCTAGCAAACCAGTCAGAAGGATCAGGCGAAGGCTGGGAAAAGTCAGAGAGTTGAACATAGTGTCACCGGTATCCAAGTGCATACCGGTAACATTCTAATTGAATTGCGTCAAAACGGGCAGATCGAAATCAGGGCATTTGAATCTTGTTGTTTTCTCTGCCGGGTACAACGATGGAGGATGCCTGCTGGCGTTGCATTTCTTTCAACTCTTCCATGGTGTTCTCAACTGCAATTTTAGCTGCGTCACCAAATCCGGCGACTGCACCTTCGAGTGTGTCAGTTTCGATCTCGAATGACAGCGGTAAAGCGCCACCCGGGGTCATAATTTGTGTTGATCCGAAAAACTGTACCGGCCGGCTGCTGTCCAGTTCACCATCGAGTGTCACCGGAATCATTTTGCGGATCGAGCCAATTCGGCTGTCGGTGTAGACTTCTTCACGGGTTATCGCGGAAGCATCCATCGTGATCTCCTGGCTGTTATCCATTTGACTCATAATCTTTTTCCTGTGTTTGCAGATTAACGAAGTGGGGTCTGCACAGGAAAAAACAACCAAACCGGCTCGAGTTTGAAGGAATCCGCGCCAGGTTTTTGAATAAATACGGGCAGATTCGGTTAAATCTGCCATGATGTATCATTAGGTATCTACAGCAACGTTTTGAAAGGGAGCACCAGTGCATGACCAACGAAGTGAAAGGCAGGGTATTAGGTGTTGGTGGAGTATTTTTCCGTTCGCCTGATCCGGGCCGGCTTGCCGCCTGGTACAGTGAAACGCTGGGTTTCGATACCGAATCCTGGGGTGCAACGCATGGCACCAGTTTCTCTCCGGAGGCCATGCCGGCGAATGCTTTTACGGTTTGGAGCATATTTGCCAGGGACACGGAGTATTTTGGAGACAAGCGTCAGTCATACATGATCAACCTGGTGGTGGATGACCTCGATGCCACTCTCGCCAATGTGCACGCAGCCGGCGGCAAAGTTATTCCCGAAAAAGAGGAACATGACTTCGGTCGTTTCGGCTGGTTTATGGATCCGGATGGCAACCGCGTTGAGTTATGGGAGCCACCTGAAAAAATGCCGGAAGCAAGTGAGTGAGCGATTCAACAGAAAGCCTGGAAAGACGTATCGATGAACTGGAAAACCAGCTTACTTTCCAGGATGGATTAATCGAGAGTCTCAACATCACGGTAGCAAAACAAGATCGTGAGATTCTTGAGTTAAAACACCAGTTCGGACGCATAAGTGAGCGCCTGAAAGAACTTGGCGATGCTTCCCCGGGTGCTATGCAGCAGGATGAAACTCCACCGCACTATTAGTACTTAATTGGCTAATGAATGGCGGCCATCTCTGTCGGCCGCCGAGGTGTGTTATTTAAGGACATGCCGTGAACCCATCCATGTGACTAGCGAGTCCCGGTAAGGGATACCCGCCCCGGCTCCCCACCGAAAACACAGTAGGAGAGCGGTGTGCTAGAAGGGTATTTGTATTGGCTCTTCCTGCATCCGGCCCAGTTGTTCCCGCAGACCAAGCACCAGGTCTTCCCAGTAACGGGGCTCGCCGAACCATGGAAAAGCAATGGGGAAGGCCGGGTCCTGCCAGCGTTTTGCCAGCCATGCCGCATGGTGCAGCATACGCAATGTCCGCAAGGCTTCAATCAGGTTTAATTCACGCATATTAAAGTGGTGAAACTGCTTATAGCCGTCCAGCACGTCTTTCATCTGTTCTGCCATTTCGTAACTTTCACCCGAAAGCAGCATCCACAAGTCCTGGATGGCCGGCCCGCTTCTACAGTCATCAAGATCGACAAAAAGCGGCCCGTCCCGCCACAGGATGTTGCCGGGATGGCAATCACCATGAAGGCGAATATTGCTGAAGGATCCTGCACGTTCGAAAGAGGCATTGATTGAAACCAGTAAGTCATCAGCCAGGCTGGAGAATGCGGTTTCCAGGTGTGGTGGTAGCCATTGTCCTTCGAGCAGTTCGCGGACAGGTTTGTTACCGAAGCTTGTGACGGTTAGTTCCGGGCGTGTTGTGAACGGTTTTTCAGCACCCACTGCATGCATACGTCCCAGGAAACGACCGAGCCAGACGCGTGTGTCTTTCCTATCCAATTCCGGTGCATGCCCGCCACGTCGTTCGAACATCGCAAATCTGAATCCGTCATGTTCGTGCAGGGTTTGCCCGTTGATAACCATTGGCGGGATCAGTGGTATTTCTGCATCGGCGATTTCGAGAGCGAAGGTGTGTTCTTCAAGGATTTGTTCATCGGTCCACCGGCCTGGCCGATAGACCTTTGTGATTAGTGGTTCCGCTTCCTCGATCCCAACTTGGTAGACGCGATTCTCATAACTGTTCAGAGCCAGCAGGCGGCCGTCACATAACAGGCCAGTAGACTCAACTACCTTGATCAATTCTTCCGGATCCAGGCGGTAGTAAGGTGTGAGAGTGTCGCTTGTTTGGTACATCATTCGATTCTGTGCAGTTCAATGAGGTCAGAGTACCTTTTCCTGACGATCAATGTGCGGAATTTAGCTCTATTCACAGGTTAAGGCGCGTCCCGCCCAATTTGCATGGAAGCTGTCAAATAGAATGGTAAAAAGCCGGGATTCTTCACATTCACCCTTTTGAGCGTTCACGTTTGGCAGTAGAATGAATTAT
>JAOUCZ010000192.1 GCA_029859505.1 Lysobacterales bacterium
TCTTTCTCACCCCAGGCCAGCAGACAGGGTTTGTTGGTGAACTCTGTCAGGCGTGATTCGGTCATCTGCACGATGTTGTAGCCGGGATCGGCGGGCTTGAGTGGAATATCCTGTACAAAGCGTAAGGTCGCAATGCGGTTGTCCCAGGAATCATAAGGACCGGTATAAGCATTGCGGACTTCTGCACTGACAGGTTTTTTAAACGCAACACGTGCGGCAATACCTGAAAATGCATTCAGACCCTGCACCAATAGTGCGCCGAGTTTTGTATTGCGGACAAGCCACAGTGCCGCAGGCAGCTTCTTTTCAGGCGGTAATGGAAATGCCGCCGTGTTGCCGATGACCATGTTGCCGATCTGTTCAGACCGTTCAACTGCCCAGCCAAAACCGATCATGCCGCCCCAGTCATGGACGATCAGATGGACCATTGTTTGGGGCTGGATATGGCTCATCAAGGCATCAAGGTCAGAAATTCTTCGTTCCAGCGTGTATGGATACTGATCGGCACCGGGTTTGTCCGACAGACCACAGCCAATGTGGTCAGGTACGATACACCTGTAGCGGTCACGCAGCGCAATCACGAGATTACGATAGTAAAACGACCAGGTCGGATTTCCATGAACCATCAACACGATGGGGGCGTCACGCGGCCCTTCATCGAGAAAATGCATGCGATTACCGGCAACGTTGAGCCACTGAGACTCGAAAGGATAGAGTTGTTCAGGCGGCCGGTACACGGGGTATTACCTGCTCAGGAGGTCTGAGGCCGAATGTCCATGATGTGTCTTTATCACCAGACAATTTCTGCCATCGAGCAGTTCAAGCCTGAACCGATGCCCAGAAGCGCGATCCGGTCGCCACGCTTTATCTTGCCCATTGCCACGGCTTTTGCCAATGCAATTGGTACTGCAGCCGGGCCGATATTGCCGAGCTCCGGGTAGATTCGGTGAATCTTCTCCGGGTCCAGACCCAGAACTTTCATCAGAGAATCCGTATGCGCCTTACTGACCTGGTGGATTATGAACTGATCCAGCTCACCGACCACCCAGCCCAACTTTTCCCTGGCGGCAGCAAAGGTTTTGGTCGCCAGCTTAAGGCCCTCTGTCAACAAAACCCGGGTATCGGTCACCATGCGGTCCATTTGACCGTAACAAAGTTTGTTAAATTGTGTGGCCGCACGGGTCACACCGCCGAGATATGAATGACCATCCGGGGCCAGTTCACGTCGGCACATGACAACTGCTGCGGCACCCGAGCCCAGTGTCAGGGATGCAAATTCGGCGCGGAACTGTTCTTCCTTAACCTCCGGTTGCAACAGGCGTTCAATGGTGGCCTCGGTGATGGGTCTGCTGGATTCGGCGTCAACAATCAACGCGTATTCAACCTCGCCGCGCTCGATCATTCGGGCGGCAACGTCCATGCCATTCAAGAATGCCAGGCATGCATTACCAATATCAAAATTGAGGCAACGCTCATGCAAACCCAGATTGCCGTGTACCAGGCAGGCAGTTGAAGGCTCCAGGTAGTCCCGGCAAACTGATGTATTGATCAAAACACCGATTAAATCCCGGTCAATTCCGGCCTCAGCTATGGCTTCTTCTGCGGCCATGGTGGCGGCGTCAGATGGTTGAGTACCGTTATTCCAGAAGCGGCGGGTGATGATTCCGGATATCTCTTCTATCAGGCCGTGACGCATTCCCAGGCGGTCTGTTGCCGCTCGCAGCTTATCTCCGATTTCTGCGGAGGTCATTTCTACTGGTGCGTCTACAGCGGAAAGCGATTGAATTACAACATTTTTAAATTGCATGGGTATCCGGGTTTGAGAACATGGGGGCCGTGGATTCAGGCGTGAATTTCTGAAAAATGACATTGTAGCTTAAGCGCGCGGTTGAGGCTACACAGTACCTGTTGAGCTAACTATGGTTTAGACTGCAACCGTAGTTAAGTCAGGGAGAGAGCCGTGTAGCCGTCTGAACGGCTTCAGTGGTTAGAATTGAGTGGTGAAAATTAAAGCTGGAATCATCGGGCCGGATTCATTCAGCCCAAGGCAACTTCCGTTGCGGTCGCTCGAAAAACCGCGGGGTGATGATGTGCATTTGTGGCACCTGGATATCCGGCAGCTGTCAAACCCGCTTAACCCCAGTGCGTCTGACGAACCTGCCGGGCAGTCCGTTTTTCAACAACGGGCCACCAGGCGTTTTTATCTGCGCCTCCTTCTAGGTGCCTATCTTGGTCTGCCGGGTAAGGATGTGCGTATTACACGCAGGATAAAAGGCAGACCGGAACTTGACTCCAGCCAGACAAACGGCGAATTAAATTTTAATGTGGCATGGAGCAGTGGTTGCTACCTGATCGGTATCAACAGCGGTGAGACCATTGGTGTTGATATGGAAATGGCTGCCCGCCAGCCCGGCAACCCGCTGGCACTGGCGAGGCGTTATTTCAGTCAGAAGGAAATTGCGGCACTATCCAGAATCAACCAAAACAAATTACACCAGGCATTTATGCATACCTGGGCCTGTAAGGAAGCAATAGTAAAGGCCAATGGTTTGGGTATTGCAAACCAGCTATGCCGTTTCACTGTAAATGTTAACCCCGAAGAACCGCCCGCAGTGCTGGAAATGCAGGACGATGACCCGACTGCATGGGAACTCGCGATGGCGGAGCCGACACATGGTGCTATTGCAGCGATTGCTGTGCGTCAGCAAGCGGTGCGTCTTGAGGGCTTCAGTCTTTCAAAATAGTGTCGCGTAGCGGTAGTTGCCGTTACTCAGAAAATGCCGATGGTTGCTTACCGGATGCTGAAAAGCTGTAACTAAACACGACAACCCAAGGCCCAGTGAGATAGAATTGCGCAATTCTGTCTGGCGATATCGAAAAAATCTCTTCTGCACCAAAATGAAAACCTTTTTTTATTTACTTCTGTTGTTGATGGTTGGTTGCACCACCCAGGTACAACCCGAACTCAAGCAGGCCGTAAGCGAAAAAATGGCGGCGCAGCGCTCGGTTGAAGTGGACTGCGTGGCGTCCAGAGACCCCTTTTGTGCCGTCCAGTCACCATTGGTTTACCTTGGAAGTATCAACACACTTAAAAATCAGCACAATGCCGCCTTGCTGGATATTGGTGAAGATGCTCTGAAGGCACGCTTACACCTGATCAGAGCGGCTACTCAAAGCATACAATTCCAGAATTTTCTATTTCGCAGGGATGATACCGGTGGTCTGATCATGCATGAACTGGTTCAGGCGGCGAAACGTGGTGTCCAGGTGCGGATATTGTTTGATCAGATGTTCACCGTTTCGGAGTTGGATTATCTCGCTGGCCTGGCGCTGGAACACAGCAACTTTGAGGTGCGTTTATACAATCCTCTATTCAATATGGCAAAGACCAACAAGTATACGATGTTTGGTGGCGTGACCTGTTGTTTTACCAAGACTAATCAGCGTATGCATAGTAAGTTGCTGGTGGTCGATGATGTTGTGGGTATGACGGGTGGACGTAATATCGCTGACCGGTATTTTGACTTTGATGCCAATTACGAATTCAAGGATCGGGAAGTGCTGGTTTACGGGCCTGTGGCCGTTGAAATGCGTACTTCATTTGATCAATTCTGGGAGAGCGAAAGGACAGCTGAAACGGGACATTTGCGTGATGTGGCACCCCTAATTGCTGGTGATGAGTCCATGTCATTGGAGCAATTTGAAGTGAATGAAAGGCTTGAGCCGGTACTCAGGGATATTGAAGACAAGCAACTAATGTATACCTTGTTTGTAGATACGGCCCATCATGTTGATGAGATTGAATATGTGTACGATTTGCCGCACGGCAGCGAGGGCAATGGCCAATCCAATGCGAATAGTACAGATGGTTTGCATGCGGCCCTGGCAGCAGCTGAAAAGTCGGTGGTAATTCAGTCACCTTACCTGGTTCTGTCAAAGCGCTCCCGTAAACTGTTTAAGAAATTGTACAAAGAACATCCGGATATTGAGCTTCTGTTTTCTACCAATAGCCTGGCAGCGACTGACGCATTCTCCGCCTATGCCTATACCTACAAACATAAAAAACACTATATCAACACACTCGGTTTTAATGTTTATGAGTTTCGCCCATATCCGCTTGATGCTGCGGAATTTTTCCCACGGCTGCCGGAGTTGATCCAGGAAAAGAAAAACGGTGTCGACAGCGGTGAAATACCCGCAGTGGGTCCAAATCCAGCGTTGGAGAGGCCCGGGCCAAGGTCAGGATTACACGCCAAATCATTTGTCATAGACGGCTCAGTTTCGATGGTCGGTTCGCACAACCTGGATCCGCGCGGGGAAGGCTTCAATACTGAAAATGGCGTAATTATTTACGATAAGGGATTCGCCGAAGAGCTCGAGAGCAGTATCCGCAAGGATATTGAACCTGGTAATAGCTGGGTGGCCGCAATGAAACCGCGACCGGCACCGGTACTGGGGAAAATTAATGGTGGCTTTGAATCGGTGTCACGTAGTTTACCCATTTTCGATATCTGGCCATATCGCTCAACCACATTGTATGAACTGTTACCTGGTGCGACACCCCTGCCTCCCGGTGCGGACGGGTTTTATGAAAATTACCGCCCGGTTGGAAGTTTTCCCGAGGTGATCAGCAGAAAACGACGCGCCCAGGTCATTTTGGTTGCCTCATTTGTCGGGTTTATGACACCGGTGCTTTAAGCAGCACGTAGCGGTGTAATTATTTTGTCCTTTTCCGGGCAAGGATTAACAGGATTGATGGAATGAATTATTCGCAAATTCAAATCAGGCGAGTCGCTAGACGCTCGCTGATTCACCTATGGATTGTGGTCATTGGCTTATCCGGTTTTGTCTTAAGCGGGCCAGTCGCTGCCGATGACCAGCTAGCCTGCATGACCGAAATGCTTCAGCAATCGAGTGACTCAACAACGGTTGGGGAAATACGAGCTCGTTGCGCGGAACAGACTGAAGATCAATTATCGGCAGAACCGGACAACCAGCCTGTCGTGGTCAGCGACCGGCTAAAAGAAGACAAGGAGAATACTCTCCAGCCATTTACGCTGATGGCTCACAAACCCAATTACTTCCTGGCGGGTGCCTACAACTCAAAAGGGTATGATGCGCAACTGTTTCAGGAGCAGTTTCGTGATCCCTCAATAGAGTTTGATGACACCGAGGCCCAGTTCCAGCTCAGTTTAAAGACCCCTTTATGGGTTGGGCTTTTTGGCAAGGTTGACATCTACGGGGCGTACACCAACCGGTCCTTCTGGCAGGTCTATAATTCCGAGCTTTCGTCCCTGTTCAGAGAGACCAATCATGAACCGGAAGTGTGGGCTCAGTTTTCACCCACGTGGGAGATTTTTGGTTTCAAAAATCTGACCAATTCAGTTGGTTTTGTGCATCAATCCAATGGGCGGGGCGGGGTGCTCTCCAGGAGTTGGAATCGTCTCTATGCGAATTTTGTGTTTGCGAGAGGTAATTTTGCCATCGGCTTCAAACCCTGGATTCGGTTCTCGGAGGATGCGTCGAGTGACGATAACCCGGATATCACCGATTACCTGGGTCATTACGAGTTGCGTGCGGGTTATAAATGGAATGAACAGGTTTTCAGCGTGATGTCACGTAACAACCTCGAGTCGGGCTTTGACCAGGGCGCCTTTGAGTTTGGATGGAGTTTTCCACTCTGGGAATATCCATATTTAAAGGGATACATCCAGTATTTCAGAGGGTATGGAGAGAGCCTGATTGATTATGACCGAAAGGTTAATAGGATAGGTATTGGTGTTTCCCTGACCGACTGGCTCTAGCGGCGCATGATAAATAGCCCTAGTTTTTCTTTTTTCGTACCCTGATCAGGCTTTCATTTTCAGGGTTTTTGCCACGCCTGGTTTTATAAAATTCTCGAATCAGTTTGAAATCCGCTTCGATATCATCACTTGGATAAAACAGCCCGCCTAGCCCAACCTGTTTTTTTCCATGGTCCATATAACCCATAAGGATAGGCACGTTCGCAGCGCGTGCGATAGCGTGAAAACCGGTTTTCCAGTGGTCTGTTTTACTGCGGGTGCCTTCCGGTGCCAAAGCCAGGACCAGGTGTTCGGAACGATCGAATAAATCCGTCATCTGCTGCATGTAGTTCTGTGTGCCGTCACGACGTATCGGGGTGCCACCGATCGCTCGAAAGAACCACCCGTAAGGCCGGCGAAACATGCTGTGTTTGCCTAACCAGGTAACTTTCAGATTGACAGCCTTGGCCGCCAGGATGCTGAGCGGAAAATCCCAGTTGCTGGTATGGGGTGCGGCAATTGCCACATATTTATCAATATCAGGCAGTTCTACGTGGATTGTCCATCCAAGTTTTTTGAGTATCCATCCAGACAATTTGGAAAGCATTGTTTTGCTTCCTACCTCAGGGCCTTGAAAATTTGCCAACCACCGAGGGTTAGCAAGATAAGTCCCGGTGTGGAATAGCCCCAGATAAACCATGGGCCGGTTTCCATTGCGATCAGCAGGGCGCCTGGAATACTCAGCGAGCCGCCGGCCAGCACATGCAGTGTTTTCCGACGTGCGACAAACTGTTCCTGCCTCAGCCTGGCAGCGTCTTCGGATGCCGTGCGGGTCAGCAACTGGCCGCTATTGGCCTTGACCAGAAAATCGTGAACCAGTCCGGGAATTTCAGGAGCTTTTGCCAACCAACCGGGCAGACGCTCGCGCAATTCCTGTGAGATGTTCTCAATATTGTGTCGTTCCCTGAGTATGGTTTCCAGTTCGGGTTTGGCCACTGACCAGATATCAAGTTCCGGGTCGAGTTGCCTGCCCAATCCCTCGATGTTCAACAGGGTTTTCTGCAACATCAATAATTGCGGTTGCAGTGTTAGTTGGAAACGGTGGGCGACCTGAAAAAGGTCGAACAGCAGCTTTCCAAATGAAACCTCGTTTAATGGCCGTGTGAAGTTGGGCTCCCCGACAGTTCTCACTGCTGCTTCCAACTCATCTAAACGAGTGGTTTCAGGCACCCATCCGGCGTCAATATGCAGGGCTGCAACACGCCGGTAGTTTTGATTGAACAGTGCTTTGAAGTTCTCGGCGATGTAATACAGGTCCTTGGGTGAAAGACTGGCAACAATGCCAAAGTCCATGGCAATG
>JAOUCZ010000193.1 GCA_029859505.1 Lysobacterales bacterium
GAATAGCGGCCCTTTGAATGGCAACCGGCAAGGAATCCAGATCCAAAGACTCATTCGGAGTGTGCCCACCGCTACCATAGGCACCCATTCCCGCAAGGCCATCTGTATAGGGCGCCACGAAAGATATATCCGCCGCACCGCGTCTGGACGCGTCAAGAACCGGCATGGCTTCGCGACCGAGGTCCAGGTTGATCTGAGACAGCATCTCACTTAGCTTTTGATTCCCCTCTGTCGGCGACATTGAGGGGTAACTATCGACGAAACTGATGCTTGCACTGGTAACCGGCAGGCTACGCGCAACCACGGCCCGCATCGCCTCCCGGGCACGGTCTAGCTGTTCTTGTGAAATGGTCCGCATTCCACCTCTCACCACGACGCGATTGGGGACAACATTGGTTTTGCCAAAAACCTTGCCCTGTTGTGTATTGCAATCAGCAACAATCTCCGTGCCACCCATGATGGTGCCCGCATTGAAAGTCAGGTATTCCTCTCCCCTGACCTCTTCATAGAAAGCGGTGAGAATCCTTGCAGCTTCAAATATCGCGCCAGCACCGGTTCTGTCGTTAAATATTCCCGCCGAGTGAGCCTGTTTCCCGGTAACTTCGAGACACCAGTTGCTCGCACTGCGCCTCGCGATGGTGGTCCACTCCTTGCCACCAGATTCAATTCCCGCTTCAAAACCCAGGGCAACATCGGCCCACTGACCCGCCTCGATCAGATCCTTTCTGGAAACACTCAAAGGCTTACCTGTCAATTCCTCGTCACCGGTAAATGCCACCATGATCTGCGCGTCGTTAAGAAGACCGACATGCTGAAGCGCTTTAAGAGCGTAAATGATGATCACATCCCCTGATTTCATGTCCTCAACTCCGGGACCGGTGGCTTTTGATCCTTCACGGGTGAATACCTGGAAATCATCTTCCGGCTCAAACACGGTATCCAGGTGGCCGATTAACAGCACCTTGCTGCCACGGTTACCTGCGTGCTCGCCAAAAAGGTGGCCGCCGCGTTTCATTTCTTCCGGCATGTCAATCCAGCGAGTGTCAAAGCCCAGTGCATCCAACTCAGCCCGTAAGACGTTTCCAACTTCTTTAACACCCTCCTGGTTCAGGCTTCCGCTATTGATATTGACCAGCTTTTCAAGCAGCTCTATCGCGTCCCCGGTATGTGCTTCACTCCAGGTGACAATGGCTGCTTCATTTGCGTCCAGTGTCTGAGCCCTGACAGCGTCAATAGCAAATACCGACAGAAACACATGTAAAAGAAACAATATGAGTTTTTGGGATAGTGTCATTGGAGAGATTCCTTGAAATGGCAACAATTGACCATGATACCAGTGCGGCAGGACTCGAAAAACGAAATGATTAGACCTTGGCTATCCTGGCTCAATTGCGGGGTGGACAATTGCCCGCTGTTATCAGGAATACTGTGAACTATTGACGATCCTTGTCGCTAAACTGTCCCATATACTGTCTGAAGTAACGCAATTCACCGATCGACTCATAAATATCAGATAATGCCTCGTGACGGTTTTCTTTGTGGTATTCCTGCAAATCGGCTGGTAACCACTGCTTGGCAAGCAGTTTGATGGTGCTGACATCCAGGTTACGGTAATGAAACCAGCTTTCCAGTTCCGGCATCAAACGATGCAAAAACCTGCGATCCTGACAGATGGTGTTGCCACACATCGGGGATGCGCCTTTTTCAACCCACTCTTTCAAAAATTCTATGGTGGCAGATTCGGCGGTACTTATGCTGTGCGGACTAAACACGACACGTTGCCAAAGACCTGAATCGGTGTGGTGACTGCGGTTCCAGTCATCCATAGCCATTAAAACGGCGTTATCGTGACGGATTGCACAAACCGGTCCCTTGGCCAGGATATTCAATTCACCATCGGTAATCAGAGTTGCAATTTCAAGTATGCTGTCGTTAACGGTATCTAGCCCGGTCATTTCCAGGTCGATCCAAATCAGTCGTGTTTGATTATCAGCGGTCATAAAATCTTTTTCCGTGTTTTGCAAACTATACCGACCTAAGCTGCTTTGCGCCATGTTCAATTTGTTGTTGACAGGTACAATAGGTACATGCAGAACTTCAATGCCAATACGTGACAAGCAATAAACGGTCAGAAGCCCTGGTTTTGGTGTCTTATGGCAGCCAGGGTGTCGTGATGTTAGCCGATGGTGATCGCAAAAGATGTAAGTTCAGACGAAGGGTCGGAAGGCCTTTCTGTGGTGACCGGGTCGAAGTGGCCCCGGCGGATGATACCTCGCTGGTGGTGGAACGGGTGCTACCCCGCAAAAACTCCTTTGTACGAACCGATGAACGTCAACGTCAGCATATTATTGCCGCAAACCTCGACCAGGTCCTGATCGTCGTTGCCCCGCGTCCCCTGCCATCGCGCGACCTGATGGAGCGCTACCTGCTGGCCGTCCACAGCCTTGGTATTGAACCAGTAATCGTATACAACAAAACAGATTTAGAGGTGCCACCCGGCGAAACGGCCAACGGTGCCATGGTATTGGCGCATATGCCGGATTATGAATCTTTGGGTTATACCGTCATACACACCTCCTGCAAAACCTCACCGGGTATCGCGGGATTGAAATCCGTTCTGAAAGACAGGACCAGCATCCTTGTCGGTCAGTCAGGTGTCGGCAAATCCTCGCTGATTAATCAACTTATCCCGGACCTTCAAATTCAAACCGGCGATCTGTCGGATGCCACTGGGAAAGGGGTGCATACAACCACTTCAACCATGTTGTACCAATTGCCCGATGGCGGCTCCTTGATCGACTCACCTGGGGTGTGGGAATACGGTATCTGGAAACTGGCCAATGATGAAATTGCAACGGGATTTATCGAATTCAAACCGTGGCTTGGCCAATGCCGCTTCAACGATTGTTTACACGCATCCGAACCCGGTTGCGCTATCAAACAGGCTGTCTCTGAAGGGAGTATTCAGGACTGGCGCTTCCAGTCCTATTTACGCTTACTGGAGCAAAATGGCTAACCAGGTTCCCGCTATTGATAACCATAAATGGGACTTCGATTTACGTAGGATGAGAGACTTGTTACGCACGTTTTGTCATCTAAATGGCATTGATGAAATAGAATTTACCTCTGCATGTCCGCGCCTGGGACCCGAATACGAACCTAAGCAGTAAGCGATTCATCAGTTTTATGGTATTCTTGGTTACCATTAATACTAAACCACGTTGGAGGAAGACGATGACAAGGATTGTTCTGGCTTTCATGCTAACTTTCGCATTTCAAGCGGTTAGTGCTGATGTGCTGATCATTGACGAGGTACGTCAGGCCGATCGCATGGAACTACCGAAAAACGGACTGGACAAAGCAACCGTTGAAAAAAAATTCGGAACACCGGTTCAAAAAAAACCAGCCGTCGGTGATCCGCCGATATCAAGTTGGGATTACGACACCTACAGTGTCTACTTTGAACATGACCTGGTTTTGTTTACGGTTTTACATTCGGGTGCTGTTATAGAAAAATAGGCAAGGGATCCACTTCTGCGTTATCCTTGCTCCCTCCCAAAATTAAAGGGGCCTCTATGAAGGCTCTCACATTTAAATGCCTGAACCAGAAGTATCATTAGCACCGGAAACAGTGACCCCGGAACCACCAACCGCTGAGCAGCCAACCCGGGAAATTACCCGCGATGGTGTTCATTATGTTCTGCTGGGCACCGCCCATGTCTCACGTGCAAGCGTCACTGCAGTGACCGAAATGGCCGGCAGTGGCAATTATGATGCGATTGCCGTTGAGCTCTGCCCGGCACGTCATCATGCACTGACGAAGCAGCAGCAGTGGAAGGACATGGACCTGTATCGCATAATTCGCGAAAAGAAAGCAGGTCTTGTTATGGCCAACCTGGCGCTCGGGGCTTATCAGCGACGCATAGCCGAGCAATTTGGGATCGAACCGGGGGCTGAACTCAAAGCTGCGGCCGACGCAGCCATCGAGCACGATATACCTCTGCAACTGATTGACCGCAACCTGGCAACCACCCTGAAACGCAGCTATCGCGCTGTGCCGTGGTATAAGCGAATGATGCTGACGACCGGTCTTGTCATGAGCACGGTCAGTTCTGAAGATATTGACGAAGAACAAATTGAAAAACTCAAAGAAGGCGACATTCTTGAGTCCACTTTTACCGAGTTCGCGGAGCAGTCTCCGGAGTTGTACGAAGCGTTGATTGGAGAACGGGACCGTTTTATGGCGGCACGTTTGCGCCAGGAAAACGAGGGCAATGCCGGTAAACGCATCCTGGTGGTTATCGGTGCGGGCCATCTGGAGGGTTTGGCGAAATACCTCTTCGAGGACAACGAAGCGCCCCAACCCGAAATCGATAGACTGTCAGAACTTCCGCCGCCAAACCGGTGGTTAAAATTTGTGCCCTGGTTGATCGCAGCACTGGTATTGACCGGCTTCTTCATCGGTTTCAGACAAAGCCCGGAACTTGGATGGCAACTTGTCACACTGTGGGTTGTTATCAATGGTGGGTTTGCGGCACTCGGAGCACTGATAGCAAGGGGTCATCCGTTGACGATACTGAGTGCCATGGTTGCTGCCCCGCTTACGTCTCTGAACCCGGCAGTTGCAGCGGGCATGGTCACCGGTTTAGTAGAATCGTGGCTGCGTAAACCAAAAGTCTCCGATCTTGAAAAATTACGCGATGACGCCACGACCTTGAAAGGCTGGTTCAGAAACCCCGCAACACGTATATTGCTGGTATTCTTCTTCTCGAATCTCGGTTCGGCCATCGGCACATGGGTGGCGGGATTTCAGATATTCGGTGCACTGAGTTCATAATATAGTCTGGATAACCCAAAAACCTTTGCCATGCAAATTGGACCTTATAGATTAAGAAACCCCATAGCTCTGGCACCCATGGCAGGTGTTACCGATCGTCCGTTCCGGCAACTTTGCCGCGAACTGGGTGCCGGTTATGTGGTCACTGAAATGGTCACCTCGAACCCGCAACTCAGAAATACTCGCAAAACCACATGGCGTAGCAATTTTGAAGGTGAACCTGCCCCACTTGCAGTACAAATCGTTGGTAGTGAACCCGACAGACTGGCAGAAGCCGCAATATACAACGTCAGTCTTGGCGCACAGATTATTGATATCAACATGGGCTGTCCGGCCAAGAAAGTTTGCGGCAAATTGGGTGGTTCCGCTTTGTTGTCGGACACAGTTCTGGTTGAAGCCATACTCAAGGCTGTTGTTGGGGCGGTTGAAGTCCCCGTCACACTCAAAATAAGAACCGGCCCCGACCGCAGCAATCGTAACGGTCTTGAAGTTGCCCAAATCGCTGAATCATGCGGTGTTTCGGCCCTGGCCGTGCATGGCCGCACCCGCGCGGATCGTTTCAAGGGGCAGGCCGAATATGAAACCATAAGGGCAATTTGCAACAGCATATCCCTGCCGGTATTTGCCAACGGTGATGTGACCACGGCCGAACAGGCCCGGCAGGTTTTAGATTACACTGGAGCGGATGGACTGATGGTAGGACGCGGCGCCCAGGGGAACCCCTGGATATTCAGGGACTTCAGCCACTATCTGCGCACCGGGGAACATCTGGCTCCCCCACAGACTTCTGAAGTGTATTCTGTCATGCGTGACCACCTGCAACGCCTGCATGATTTTTACGGTGCGGTGCATGGAGTCCGCGTTGCCAGAAAACATCTTGGCTGGTACCTCAAGGGTCGCCCGAATTCAGAGCAATTATTGTATGATCTAATGCGTGTAAGAACTGCGGAAGAACAGTTCCAGCTACTGGAACAGCACTTCACCGATCCATCGAAACTGGCAGCCTAAGCTCAATGAACTGGAAACAAACATTCTTCAAGCCCAAGTGGCAAAATAAAAACGCCGATATTCGCCTCGAATCCGTCAGCACCGAACAGGACCCGGACCTCATTAAAAGCCTGCTCGAGATAGCCGGAAATGACGAGGATAAACGTGTGCGGTGCGCTGCAATAAAACGCCTGCATCAACTGGAAAACATTTTAAAGGTGTACGCCGGCGAATCGGACAGCGAGGCGCGAACACTGCTGGAAGACCGGATCCGGCAACTGGCCTCTTCCTCACACGAGTCCCGTCCACCACTTGAAATTCGTATGCAGGTGGTGGAATCCACCTCGGATCGTGATTTGATAGAACAGCTTGCCCATCATGCACCGGAAGCTGCTTTGCGTCGTGCAGCATTGGCCAAAGTTGAGCGCCAGGGTGTACTGGGCGATTGTTGTATCAGTGATAGTGATGCCGAAAACAGAGCATATGCCGCCAGCAGGATTACACAGCACACGACCCTGAATCGTGTTATCGGAGAATTAAGAAAATCTGACAAATTGCTTTACGCAAGTCTGCAGAAAAGACTGCACAGAGAACTGCTTGAGCAAGCTGACCCGGGGGCCGTTAAGACTGAATCTATCAGGATTTGTACCGCCCTGGAGAAACAGCTTTTCAATATCGAATCAAGCGATACCACCGAAACAGATAAGCTGCATGCGGCCTGGCAGGATATCGCCGCCCATGTCAGTGATGATGTAAGCCAGCGCTACCAGCGTGTCTGTGATCGTCTTAACGCACCACCGGTTCCAAGCCCCGAACCCTTGACCCAAACGGTGGTTGAACCCATCACGGAAGAGACAACTGAATCACTGGCAGATACAGGTGCGGCAGTGGAATCAGGTAGCGTGGAGATTGAGGCATCACACGCCAATGAATCACTGTTCAGATTGTTTTCCTCCATACGTCTTTACGAAACTGAAAGTGGTAAAAACCCTTCTGCGACTGCGCTCTCTAAAATGAAACAGCAACTGGAGAAAATCTGGAAACGGTGCCAGCCGCCCCACCCGGACGATGTCGTTTGTTTTAACCTCGCCAGCATTGAGCTTGAAATTCTCGAAAGCACGCATGAGAAACGACAACAGCAGCTCGAAGCTGAGCTCAGCAAGGCACAGGGCCTACTGACGCAATTGGAGACTGAACTGGAACAGGGCGAACTGCATAAGGCCCTCGAAACCCGCGCCGCGTTGCAGCAGTTGGCAAAAGGACACGGCAAGAACAGGGAATGGCAGGCACTTAACAATAAA
>JAOUCZ010000194.1 GCA_029859505.1 Lysobacterales bacterium
TTGCTAAATGACTCAGGGCCAGAAGCGGTACTTCGACTCTTGTGGCTCAACTATATTTGTGGTCCGTCTCTTGACCTGACTATAGGTTCATAGTTTACGGTTTGTGCTCATCAGCAAAGTAAAGAGGAACTGATATGAGTATTCACCCGTCATCAATGCTGAGAATCATGTTCATCGTTGGAGCAACTGTCGACGGTGCGATTGCAGCGTCATGGTTTTTGATCGCATCTGGTGTGGAAATCCCAAACATACTCAATGGCTACGCAGGAGCGGGTTCCGACTATCAATTGGCGATGTACGTAGCAGCAATGTTCATGACAGGCTGGGCCATATTGCTGATTTGGGGCGCCATAAGATCACTTGAAAGAAGGGGCCTGCTTCTCATTACATCTGCATTTCTTCTTCTTTCAGTGGTTATCGAACTTGTGTTCTATGGAGACATGCTAGGAGGTGCTGGGTTCGTGTTTGGTGTTGCGAAACGCATCGTTTTGAGTTCGGCAGCTATAGCGGTGTATGTCTATTCATTGATGCGCGAAGAGTCACCACTTAACACCTAAGCCGCACCCGGCCAGAGGGGCACTTTGTGGGCACTAAGGACAGTCCAGCCTCACAGTCACTCTATGCGTGCCGGGAATTTCCATCTGAAGTCGCAAAACTCAGCGCCTTGCGCGATGGTTTGAGTGCGCACCAAATCGATGCCACATGATCGCGCCAGGCAGTAGTCCAAGTTGCACGATGCGTGCGGAGTAAGCTCGGGAACGCCCTGGTCTTTGTAGTAGTCGGCGAACGGACACAAGGTGACGTCGAAGGAAACGCCTGCCTCCGAGGGGAGGTGACGGTGAATGAACGGAGCGGTAAAGAAGTACCGGGTTATCATGCCGAATATCCATTTAACCCTGGTTTCTCGTTTGGCGCTGCGGAGCCGTGAAAGTTTGAAAAAGGTATTGGTTACCGGCTGATAGATGTCCGTCAAAATCGCCTCAACAAGCGCGCTGGCCTCGTCTTGGCTCATACCGTGATCCTGCGCCGCTCGATAGAGTGCGAGGCCCCATTCCATATATCGTAACCAGCCATCGACCGAGGCACTATGACGGGGGCGGTTGGGCGCCAACCGGGACTGCCAAGTGCGCGTTGAGCGCCAGACTTGCGTTGAGATGTCCGGAAATTGCGCCTGCAAATGACCACTGGCAGTACGTTTGAAATTCGTATCCGGTGTGTAATAGAGAAAAAAGCCAAAGCTCATAACCGGTCTCTCCCTTGGTCGATTTCCTGTTATTTTGCAGCCTGAGCCGCTATTGGATCAGGAGATTATTGGATTTTTATTTGCAGACTTTTGTAAACAATCTAGCGACAGAACAGCCGTTCAGACGCGCAAGACAAATGTACTCCCTTGAAATTTCAATGTCCACTTGTGGCCGTTAGCAGCGGCTCACATTACTGAAATTCCTACGTACCTAATGGCGGCTTTGTGCCGCGAAGCGGAACCTGATTACCAGCAATATCCTATAACGGCTTCCGGCCAATAGCCGCTATTAGGGCAACCAGCAAACAATCATTTCCAATGATTCTTTTGGTATTTACTGATTAAACAACTATGCTAGTAACAATAGTGGACATAAAGAAGCCAACCTTTGTCGATTTTTAACGAACTTAAACGCCGTAATGTTTTTCGTGTGGGCATCGCCTATGTGATCGTTGTGTGGTTAGTGGTGCAGGTCGCGGACGTTATGATTGACAACATCGGTGCACCGGACTGGCTGTTTCAGGCCATCCTGCTGGTGCTGGGGATCGGTTTTCCGCTGGTGTTGCTATTCGCCTGGGCGTTCGAGCTGACGCCGGAGGGACTGAAGCGTGAGAAGGACGTGGATCGCAGTGAGTCCATCTCACCGAAAACCGGCCGCAAGCTGGATCGGACCATTATCATGATCCTGGTTCTGGCGGTTGTGTATTTCATCTGGGAGTCGCGTTTTGCAGAAAACAAACCGGAGACCCGGCCGCTCACCACACCGGCACAGGTCCAGGCTGAACCGGGCGGACAAACGGTTCCGTTCCCCGCCGTGGAACCGGCCGCCACAACCAACTCCATCGCCGTGCTGCCCTTTGCCAACCGCAGCCGGTTGGAAGACGACGCGTTCTTCACCGAGGGTATCCACGATGACCTGTTGACTCAACTGGCAAAAATAAGGGACCTGAAGGTGATCTCGCGTACCTCGGTAATGAAATACAAGGACACTGAAAAGAGTATTCCCGAAATCGCCAGGGAACTGCAGGTTTCCGCCATCCTGGAAGGCGGAATCCAGCGTGCCGGTAAACGCATCCGAATCAACGCCCAGCTGATCGACGTGGAAAACGACCAACATCTGTGGGCCGAGACCTTCGACCGCGAGATGACCGTTGAGAACATCTTTGAGATCCAGACTGAGATAGCTCGACAGATTGTCACCGCCGTGCGCGGCGAAATGACCGAAGAGGAGCAACTCAACCTCGGCAAGGTTCCCACTAACAACCTGGAAGCCTACGAGGCCTACCTGCATGCAGTCAGCCGAATGAACCGGGCGGACTATTCCCAGCAGAACTATATCGAGGCCGAAACCTGGGCCGGCAAAGCCGTGCAACTGGATCCCGGGTTCGCACATGCCTGGGCCGTGCTGGTTGCAATCCACGGGCAGGCCATCTGGCTCGGTTATGACACCAGCCCCGAACGGTTCGCCTCGGCAGCCGCCGCCCTCGAAAACGCCAGGCAGTATGGACCGGGACTGGCTGAGACCCTCGTGGCCGAGGCGGAGTACATCTATCGCATTGAGGAGGACTTTCCCCGGGCGGTCGAAAAATTCCAACAGGCGCACCTGTTACTCCCCGGAGATGCCGACATCATGCACAAACAGGGGGTGGCGCAACGGCGCACGCCAGACCTGGAGGGCGCGCTCGCAAGTTTCAGGCGGGCCCAGGAAATTGATCCGCACTACAGCCGTATGCCCCCAACCATGATGGAAACGCTGGTGAGCATGGATGCACTGGATCGCGCCGAGAAACTGATCGATCCCTGGATACGCCGCTTTCCGGATGCCCGGGACCTGCGCGTATGGCGCTCGATGATCTACCTCGGTCAGGGCGACCTTGACCAGGCCAGGCTAACCCTGGAAAGCATGACCCCTTTCAGCAGTAGTGCCTATATCACCGCCGCCATCGAATTTCCGTTCTGGGCGCGCGATCTTGACGCTGCCATTGCCATCTGGGACGTGCCGGAAATTGCAGTAGTGGTAGACAATCGCGGTTCTGTTGGCACACGCGAGGTTTACCGGGCCTGGGCCCATCAGCTCGCAGGTAATACCATCGAGGCGGAAAAGCTCCTGCAAAAGGCGATTGAAATCCTGACCAATATTGAACCTGCGAATAACTACCACGATGGATTCGAGCGCATCAACCTGGGCCGGGCCTATGCACTCAACGGCCAGCCGGAACTCGCGATCGCCGCGGTCGATGAAGCCATTACGATCGTTCCGGAGGAAAGCAACCTGCTGTTCGGCTCCTGGATGGCGCAGGACCGGGCCCATGTGCTGGGGCTGGCGGGACAACGCGAAGAGGCCCTGGCGGAAATCGAACGCTTGTTGTCCAGCCCCTACCGCTTTAACAAGTGGAAGTTGTACCTGGATCTACGCTGGGATTTTTTCCGCGATGACGAGCGCTTCAATGACCTGATCCGGCCGGAGGGAGTTGAATGAGCTTCTTCACCAAACTCAAACGCCGCAACGTGTTCCGGGTGGGATTGTCCGGGCGACTTTCGCGTGTGGCGGTTGAGAATGTAGTAACGGGCCCAGTGGCAATTTATAGTAACTGGATTGTGTGCTTCTTTGTGGTCGCAGTTAGTAAGAACTCGTCTTGTGCACCACTCAGACCCCGCAGTCGTAATCGATCCACCTTCAGTATGCGTTTCATATGACCAAACAGCATCTCAACCTGTTTGCGCTGGCGTCCACCGCAAAGCCTTCACCACCCACCAGACCGGCATCGATACAACTCTGCAACACCTTCTTGAACACAAAACGTAAAGCCTCGGCTTCACGGAAACATCCGTGGCGGTTCTTCGAGAAAGTTGAATGATCCGGTATGCTATCCTCAATGCTCAATCGACAGAACCAGCGGTAGGCCAGGTTCAATTTTACTTCCTCGCACAGTCGGCGCTCTGAACGGATGCCGAGACATTAACCGATGATCAGCATGCGAATCATCAGTTCCGGATCGACCGAAGGGCGACCAGTGTGGCTGTAATACGAGGCCAGATGCTGGCGCAGATCAGACAGGTCGAGAAAACGATCTACCTTATGCAGCAAGTGGTCCTGCGGGACCACTTCATCCAGATCAAAAGAGTAAAACAGGGGTGACTGCGGCTTGTCCTTGCCGCCCATCATGGGTGAACTCTCCGTCCATGAAATCAATGACCTATTATCTCATGTGACGCCTCTTTTTTTGAGAGTTTTTCAACAGAACAGCCGATAAGCAGACATAGAGCGCGCTCTCGACTAGACTGGATCAAATAGAATCACTTTGGTCCAGAACTATTGATACAATCCAGATAAAGAAGATTGATCTCGGCCGGACTCTGACTCTACTTACCTAAGCAATGAACATTTCGAAATCATGGGCCACAACTTAATTATTGAATCGGTCGCTCACTGGGTAGATTCTGTAGTGGTAGATTTGAATCTGTGCCCGTTTGCGAGGCGCGAGCTCATCAACAATCGCGTGCGCTTTGCAGTGACGGAAGCGAGGAGCGAGGAGCAACTACTGGTCGCGCTGGAAGTCGAGCTGAAATTACTCGATGGCGATAAATCAATTGAGACAAGCTTGTTGATTCATCCTAACCTGCTGGAGAATTTTGGCGACTATAACCAATTTCTTAACCTGGTAGATATTCTTCTCATAGAGATGCAATTCGAAGGTGTATTTCAAATTGTCAGTTTTCATCCCCAGTACCAGTTTGCCGACACAGATCCTCATGATGCAGTAAATTTTACCAATCGCTCACCTTATCCCCTTCTGCATATTCTTCGGGAAGATAGTCTTGAACACGCTATCGCCGGGCATCCAGACATTGATCAGATCCCAGTACGAAATATCGAATTAATGAATCGTCTTGGCACGGCAAAGCTGGAAAGCTTGCTCGCGTATTGTATAAAAGGACCTGTGCCAGACCTACCTTGATTAAAAATAGGGCACTTCTTAACTATAGTCTGTGGTAAATAGTCTTCTAGCCAATTTTTATCTTTTAATGGTTGATTACCCTCTCTTAGTGAGATGTCCGTTATTTCGAGGTAATACCAAAGAACGAAGACGTGCAGGTCACACTGTCCCAAGTGAAATCCGATAGCTTGAGTGCCACAACGCCAAATGAGGCCGGGAGAACCCGGAGTGGATTCCTTGGTAGAAAACCGCTACGCTCCCCCGACTTTACTTTCAGAGAACAATTTAATGTTCAAGAATCTCTCCCTCGTCCTGCTAAGCAGCTTTGCCCTGTTGGCCTGCAACAAAGAGCAACCCACCGTTGCACCGGCCCAAAAGGTCACCGAAACCGCGACAAGTGTGGCTATGGATTTCGATAGCCGGATGCAACAGCTGGCGAAGGACTATTTCGCTCTGCGACCAGAAACGGCAACATACTTTGGTGTATCTGACGAAAAAGCGGGTACCGGAACCTCCAGTCGCCTGGGTAATTATTCCCCAGCCGGTGAAACTGAAAGACGGGCGGGCTTAAAGGCGATGCTTGATAAATTGGCAGGTATCAATGACGCAACGTTGACCGAAAGCCAGAAAGTCAGTTTGCAATTGGTCAAAACGGAAGCAGGGAATGCCTACCTACCGGCAACCCTGGTCGAATACGGCTCCGTGTTAGGTGAATATGGAAACTGGTTCCTTCCCTACGCAGTCTCTCACCTGTCGGGGCCTCATGTTGAAATCCCCGGAATACTCGAGGACAAGATGGCGGTGCAAACCAAAGCGGACGCCGAGGCCTATCTCAACCGATTGAATCTCTATGGTCTGGTGCTTGATGATGTGATCGAAAAAATTGCATATGATCGTGATCTGGGCGTTGTGCCACCCGATTTCAGCATCGATCGGGCAATCTCCAATTTGGCTCTTGGCCTCGCAGTTCCGGCGTCCGAGAGTACGCTAGTGACTACTTTCAGTCAGAAGTTGGCGGATGCCGGTATTGAGCGAGCCGACGAATTTGTGATGCAGGCTGTCGCTATAGTCGATAAGCAGGTATATCCAGCCACCTTGCGATTAATAGATGCCCTGACCGCGCTCTTATCAGTGGCATCTCATGAAGCAGGCGTTGGCCGCTTACCCAATGGAGCTGCTTTTTACCAGGCCATGATTACACACATGACCGACACAACCCTGTCAGCAGATGAAATCCATGCTATCGGGCTGGGCGAGGTGCAGCGTATCCACAGAGAAATGGACCAGTTGCTCAAAGTTATCGGCTATTCCGAGGGCACGGTGGGTACGCGGATGAGCGACATGCTGCAGGACCCCGCATACATATATTCCAACACGACAGAAGGCAAGGAGCAACTGATGGCTGACCTTGCAGCCGACCTTGCACTGGCAGACGCCAGATTACCGCAGTGGTTTGGTAAATTGCCCGAGCAGGAAGTTGCAATCAGGGTTGTTCCACCTCATCGCGAAAATTCCAGCAGCGGCGCTTTTTATGATGCCCCGTCGATGGATGGCAGCCGCCCTGGAACCTTCTGGATCAGCCTGGCCGACACAGCCACTCTACCATCGTATTCCCTGCAGACATTGACTTATCACGAAGCCAACCCAGGACATCACTTACAGACCATGTTGGGCCTCGATCCTTCGCTGCCCATCCTGAATAGCATTTTTTATTCCAACGCTGCCGGCGAAGGCTGGGGGCTCTATGCTGAGTACCTTGCAAGCGAAATGGGGCTTTATGAAAATGACCCGGTCGATGACATCGGCCGCCTGCAGCAGGAATTGCATCGAGCGGTCAGGCTGGTGGTCGATACCGGCATGCACGCGATGGGCTGGAGTCGGGAGCGCGCGATTGACTATTCAGTT